>NZ_JAQMTJ010000141.1:0-5098 GCF_028330815.1 Dolichospermum lemmermannii CS-548 | reverse complement strand
TTTTGGACGCATTAGGTTAGCTGCACACTGAAATTATCTTCTCTCATTATAGGATCAATCATTCTGTGGAGTTCTCTAACTACTTCTGCCATGAATTGTCTTCGATCGCTTCCCTTGAGTTTTTTGGCTGTTTTTATGTACAGATATTTTAGGTTCTCCGTTAGTTCAATGATAGATTTTGGACGCATTAGGTTAGCTGCACACTGAAATTATCTTCTCTCATTATAGGATCAATCATTCTGTGGAGTTCTCTAATTCTCACCATGCCAGATACTATGAGCTTAGAACGGCGAGCGATGCTCAAAGCCTACGGCGCACAGTTGGAACTAACTCCGGGTATTGAAGGGATGATAGGAGCTATCCGACGGGCAGAAGAAATTGTTGCCTCCCTCCCCCATGCCTTTATCCCCCAACAATTCGTTAATCCTGCCAATCCGAAAATTCACCGAGAGACAACAGCCGAGGAACTTTGGGCAGATACCGATGGAGAAATTGACATTGTGGTGTCTGGTGTTGGTACTGGAGGCACAATTACCGGGATAGCAGAAGTCATCAAGCCCCGTAAACCCAGTTTTCAAGCTATTGCTGTCGAACCGTCCGCTAGTCATGTCTTGACCGGTGGTTCGCCAGGGGGGCATCAAATTCAAGGGATAGGCGCTGGGTTTATTCCCAAAGTGCTGCGCTTGGAACTGATTGATGAAGTGATTTCTGTTACCGATGAAGATGCGATCGCCTTCAGTCGCTGTTTAGCTACAGAAGAAGGATTACTATCGGGCATTTCTTCTGGAGCAGCCTTGTGGGCAGCGATTCAGGTGGGTAAACGTCCAGAGAATGCCGGGAAATTAATCGTGCTGGTACAACCTAGCTTTGGTGAACGTTATCTCAGCACCGTCTTATTTAGGGATTTAGCAGATGTTCAGGTGGCTGCACTTGATCCTGTCCACTCCTAGTCTGCATCTACAGAGATCCCCGACTTCTTGAAGAAGTCAGGGAAATTAAAATACTATAATTCGATAGACTTATAGTAGTATAAGATTGGAAGATCACAGATTATTACCAAAATGAGTACATTAACCCAAACAGAGATTCGTACCTCTAGCGTCAAAATTCCTAATCAAGATTTGCAAATAGACGCTTATCTGGCTGAACCAGTAAATGCAGGGAAATTTCCGGCTGTGATTGTGGTACAGGAAATTTTCGGGGTGAATATTCATATTCGGGAAGTAACAGAGAGATTAGCACAAGAAGGATATGTTGCGATCGCTCCTGCTATCTTCCAACGCCAAGCGCCCGGTTTTGAGGCTAAATACACCCCTGAAGATATTCAATTAGGCAGACAATACAAAGAACAGACCAAAGCCGAGGAAATATTAAGCGATATTCAGTCCACAATTGCTTATCTAAAAACCCTCCCTAACGTTAATGCTGATGCGATGCCTGCGGCGAGCGAAGCTATCGCATCTATTGGTTTTTGCTTTGGTGGACACATTGTTTATTTAGCAGCCACTCTCCCAGAAATTAAAGCTACAGCCTCTTTCTACGGTGGCGGTATTCCTAACTCTACTCCCGGTGGTGGTGAACCGACAATTACTCATACCCCAGATATCAAAGGGACTCTTTACGCCTTTTTTGGGACTGAATATCAAGGCATTCCTCCAGAACAAACAGAACAAGTTGAAGCAGAGTTACAAAAACACAACATTCCTCACCAAGTTTTTCGCTATCCTGCTGAACACGGATTTTTCTGCAACCATCGAGCTAGTTACAACGCCGAAGCTGCTGCTGATGCTTGGCTCAAAGTTAAAGAACTATTTCACAAACAACTACAAACAGTGTAAATATCATGACTTATGGTGACATATTCCACATACTCACTTATGCCTTGCGGCACGCTTGCGCGAACAGGTGAGTGTGGGCTTCTCAACGACTCCTAATCCGGACATTGATTGAGCTTTAAGACCGTGTGTCCCACGGTTCTTGATAGGACTACACGCCCAATGGTAAATAGCCGATAATCTCGAAATCTCATGGCTGCAAAAGGATCGTGTTGTGCAGCCTTACTGTTATGGTGAGTTGGTTTCTGTTTGCTCGAAGACATTTTTTAGTAGAGTCAAGCCTGATTCAATATGTGATACTTGCTCTGGTGTCAAAGCCTCCAGAATCTCCGCAATTTCCCCGCGAGTTTTCTCCTGAGATTGCTCTAATAACAGCTTTCCCTCTCTTCGCTATACTATTATTGTGGATAGATTTTAGCCCTTACAAATTTACCCTACTTGAGAAATTACCTGTCCAATCTCTTGAGGTGTTGCACCTGTGGCCAGCATTGCCCGGATTAAGAGTTCAATAGAAACGGAAGCATCACCATTTTCAGCTTTAGCAATTCGAGGCTGACTGGATTGAATTTTTGCTGCTAATTCTGTTTGTGTCATTAATTGCTGTCGTCGTTCTTTGAGATTATGACTAAGAACTAATTTAATCTCAATCAGAGCAGTTTCCTCTTTTGTGAGTTCTAAAAACTCGGAAACATTTCCAACTTTCCAGCCCTTTTGTTCTAGACGTTCTCTTTTAGCTTCATCCATAATACTAATCTTGTATATCTTGATCGTACTTGCTTAGTCGTTTTTCACAGATGTCAATAACGGTGCTTGGTGTTGTTCTCGTTGTTTTGTTGAAAACTTCCAGAATCAAAATTGCATCATCATCAATTCGGTAAATAATTCGCCAGTTCTTGTCCGCATCCCGAATCCGTAGTTCATAACAGTGTTTTCCGATACTAGACATTGGTTTTGAATGCGGTATTCCCAAGCTTTCACCCTGCTGTAACCGTCTGAGTAGTATACCTGTTTCTATCCGTGCTTCTTGGCTGAAGGGTGGAGTTTTAATTTCACCATGCAACCAAATTAAAGGTTTATCATTTTCGTCCATGCTATTATTTATATCATATCTGATATATTTTTGATTGGCTATTGTAGCCTACTGGAGTTTAGACTAAAGCAGAGCGATCGCTATACTACTATTGTAGATAGATGTTAGCCCTTACAAAATTACCCTATTTGAGCAATTACCTGTCCGATCTCTTGAGGTGTTAAGCTTAAATTTTCCCATTAACATTCTATTTAAAAATATCGCTAGAGTAAATTTAAACCAATATGGACTGGACAACACCACTCAAGGCACAACAGACTGATTTTATTCAAAGACTTAAATCTGCTAAATTACTCCATTGTGACGAAAAAGGCCAGCATAGTGAATTAACTGTCATTTCTGATGAGAGATCAAAGCCATTACGGAATTTTTGCTGGGAGATGATCAGAAAGTATAAACCAAATGATCCCCAAAATTACTTTATCAACAATATGAAGGGGAAGTTGGGTGAGGAAGTTGTTAAATCCCGTTTAGCTGATTTTGTCACAGAAGTTGACTATGAAAAGCGCGTTGGTGGTGATGGAAAAGTTGATTTTACCTTAACTTCTGACTCATCAATTGGTATTCAGGTTAAAGCCCGTAATGGCAATTTTGATAAAATTCAATGGTCAATTAGTCGAGAAGAAATTGAAAAAAATGCTGTTCTAGTTTGTATTTTAATTCAAGAAGAAGTCAGCGAGGCTCAGGCTGAATACAATCTGATTTTGGCGGGATTTTTACCAACAAATATGATTACCTCGGCTGCTAGTAAAGCCTTGGTGGGAATAGATGAATTGCTTTATGCTGGCGGTTTACGCAGCTATTTAGAAAGTTTGACATCTTCTGAAGCTGACGAATATATTCGCTTGTATCATGAGTGTCTTGAGAAAGAAGATTATCAAGGTGCTTTTGATTATTATGTTGCTGATGTAATGCTACTGAAACCAAATAATGCTTATGCTTACTATAGCCGGGGCATTGCCCGTTCTGAATTAGGAGATACGCAGGGTGCAATTGAGGATTACACTCAGGCTATCAAGATTGATCCTAACAATGCTGTAGCTTACTATAGCCGGGGCATTGCTCGTTCTGAATTAGGAGATAAGCAGGGTGAAATTGAGGATTACACTCAGGCTATCAAGATTGATCCTAACAATGTAAATGCTTATTTCAACCGAGGAAATGCCCGTTATCATTTAGGGGATAAGCAGGGTGCAATTGATGATTACACTCAGGCTATCAAGATTCCTAACTATGTAAATGCTTACTTCAATCGAGGAAATGCCCGTGATGATTTAGGAGATAAGCAGGGTGCAATTGATGATTACACTCATGCTATCAAGATTGATCCTAACAATGCTGTAGCTTACTACAATCGGGGAAATGCCCGTGATGATTTAGGGGATAAGCAGGGTGCAATTGATGATTACACTCATGCTATCAAGATTGATCCTAACTATGTAGATGCCTACAACAATCGAGGAATTGCCCGTTATTATTTAGGAGATAAGCAAGGTGCAATTGATGATTACAACCAAGCCATCAAGATTAATCCTAACAATACCTATGCCTACATCAACAGGGGAAATGCCCGTTCTGAATTAGGAGATAAGCCAGGAGAAATTGATGATTACAACCAAGCCCTCAAGATTGATCCTAACAATGTAAATGCTTACTTCAACCGAGGAACTGCCCGTTATCATTTAGGAGATAAGCAGGGTGCAATTGATGATTACACTCAGGCTATCAAGATTAATCCCAGTGATGTAGATGCTTACTATAACCGGGGAAATGCCCGTTCTGATTTAGGAGATAAGCAGGGTGCAATTGATGATTACACTCAGGCTATCAAGATTGATCTAAAAGTATTGAATACAACACCAAAAATTTTAAAACATCCTCTTACGGAGAATTCATAACTGCTATATAATAGAAGTCTAAATTATTTCCCAGATTTTACTCAAAATTAAAATTTAATGACTAGGTTTATACATGATAAATTCGCCAAAGACTATCTAGAAGAATTATTAAAAGATTACGGAGAAGTCAAAGCATCAGAAAAAGTCTCAGGAGAAATTAAAGAAATTGATGTTTTATTCACACCTGCTAAACAACAAACTTCTAAATTACAAATACTGGGGTTACTAGGAAGACTTGCCGAAAATCCTGCAATAATAGAACCATACCGCAATCC
>NZ_JAQMTJ010000140.1:0-12430 GCF_028330815.1 Dolichospermum lemmermannii CS-548 | reverse complement strand
GAATAAGGGTTGAAATCAGCAAAAACCTATCACTTGACCAGATTCAATACTATTCTTCTCTTCTTCTAATTCTTCCTCCTGACTCCTGACTCCTGACTCCTGACTCCTAGCCCTCACAGACAACTTTTTCAGCACCCCCTAATTATAAATATCGTCATTACCATGCTGCGCTACCCGTAGAGGGGTAACTAAGCCTTGCTGCGTCTTTACTAGCCAGAAAAGAAGACAATTTTTTTCTCGTTCCCTTATCTCTGCAATTTTTCGGGAATATTCACAAGACTACTAGACAAAAGACATCAATACAACTGACAATTAACCCATCAAAATTTGATTATGTTTTTGGAGACAGATTTGGAACGCACATTTTTAGCAATTAAACCTGACGGTGTACAACGCGGCTTGGTGGGTGAAATTATCCGCCGATTTGAAACTAAGGGCTTTACCCTAGTGGGCTTAAAGTTTATGAAGGTTAGTAAAGAATTAGCGGAAAAACATTATGATGTTCACCGTGAAAGACCTTTTTTCCCTGGTTTAGTGGAATTTATCATTTCTAGTCCAGTGGTAGCCATGGTTTGGGAAGGCGAGGGCGTTGTGGTAGCAGCCAGAAAAATTATTGGCGCAACCAACCCTTTAACAGCAGAACCAGGCACAATTCGCGGCGATTTTGGCGTTAATGTCGGTCGCAACCTCATTCATGGTTCTGATGCTCAAGAAACCGCCCAAACAGAAATTGCGCTGTGGTTTAAGGAAGAGGAATTGGTTGCTTGGCAACCTCATTCCGCACCTTGGTTAAATGAGTAATTAGGGATGGGTAATGGGTAATGGGTAATGGGTAATGGGTAATGGGTAATGGGTAATGGGTAATAAAACTCTTACCTGTTCCCTACCTAATTACTTCAAGACTTCGGCTTTTTCCTTTTCTTCTGGAACTAATTCCACAACGGTGCGTTTAGAGAAGCCCCAGGCTAAGATGATACCAATAGCTGTCACCATGAGCCATTGTGGTGGGACTAAATCATCGTTGATGACTTTTAATAACAGACGTAAACCTACAAATGCTACAGTGATGTAACCTGCGTCTTCTAAGTTTGCATATTCATCTAACCAGCGGATAAATAATCCAGCCATGAATCGGAGGGTGACAATACCGATGGTTGTACCAGTGATTACCAACCATGTTTCTTGAGAAACGGCGATCGCTGTGGTTACACTATCCAAGGAAAAGGCTAAATCGGTAAAGGCAATCACGGGTATAGCTTGCCACAGAGATTTAAAACGTGGTCCGTGATGGTGATTGGATTCGTCTTCTTGAGAGCTAAAGTGTTGGAATACTAGCCATAAGAGATAACCAGCGCCCAATAGTTCAAATTGCCAAAATTTTTGTACCCAAGTAGCTGTTAACAATAGGGTGATTCGGAGGACATAAGCAAATACTAAACCAATGTTTAGGGCTTGACCTTCTAGTTTTTTGTCTTCTAGTCCTTGGGCGATCGCAGCGAGGGCGATCGCATTATCAGCCGATAGCACTGCCTCTAAAAACACTAAGATTAAGAGGACTATAGAAGCTTCGACGCTGAAATGAAAATCTAGGTAATTAAATATTTGGTCTAACATTCCAATTTCTCAGGCAAAAATCAATAATTTACAGAATTAGAGCTTAAAAGTTTTTCTTGTAGAAAGCACAACAAATTACTACTTTCATCTATTTTAACTTGCATTTAGCCTAGTTTTAATGAGTAATTTCCGTCACCACTCTAAACTAGATAACTAAAAGTTAGCATACTTATATTCATAAATTGACTTTATCATCTTATTTACCTGATATGTCATATCTTCCTGACATTTTGGTAATTCTTATTATTAACTATTATTTTCCTCATTCATTCCACAGGATTTCCACAGGTAATTTTGCAGTTTTCCACAGATGTTTGACGAGTTAATCAGCTATTGCTGACTTATTGGGGATTGTGAATTTTTCACTACTAACAGGCTTGATAACCGAGTTTTCATGAAGTTATGTAACAAAAATATAGTTATAAGCCTGATTAATTCGTCAATATTTATTTTTGACTGCTAATTGTTAACATTTCGCAGCATTGACAAATCCACCTGTTGTGAGCGCAAAATGATGAGTCTTAGTTTGATTCCCTTAGGCATCTGCATTTTGTATTTTGGTTTATTTTAATTTCCTTCCCTACTTTCCTCACAGGGGATGAATCAGCCCTCAGTCAAACTGAACACAAGTAACTTCTCTTGATTAATCTACAGGAAAATTTTATGAACACAACAGTTCCTCTCTTTACCGAAATTCCCGAAACATTACAGGAATCCATGAACAACTATCTGCAAAGCCATCCTGATTGGGATCAAACCCGCGTATTAACAGCGGCTTTATCGCTATTTTTGCTGCAAAATGGCGAAAGCGATCGCCGAGCGGCTCGTGTTTACTTAGAAACTTTATTTCATCAATAATCCGGAGAAATACTGGATTAAATTAATAAACCAACTCTGTTTCTGTTCACAACATTTTGCGTTGATAGCATAAATTTTGCAGACCTGCTCCCACGCCTTGAAGGCTTGGGAGCGGCGGAAGTTTAGAGATAGTAGTCAAGTTTTAGTTAGAAGTAGCGCATTCAAATTTGTACCCTACACCACGGATAGTGTGAATTAATGTTGATTGAGTCGGATCGATTTCAATTTTCTTACGAATTTGACCAATATGGACATCTACAACCCGTTGATCCCCAACATATTCATAGTCCCAAACTTTTTGGATCAGTTCAGATCGTCGCCAAACTCTAGCTGGATGACTAGCTAAAAAATATAATAAGTCAAATTCCAGAGCAGTTAAGAGAATGGGTTCGCTATTAAGCATTACTTCCCGTCCTATGGAATCAATAGTTAGTTTATCAAAGATAAGACGTTGCTGTTCTGCATTAGTTACAACCCGCTGCCGCCTTAAAATTGCTGCTACTCTAACTTCTAACTCTCCTAAACCAAATGGCTTAGTGAGATAGTCATCAGCACCTTTAGAAAAACCGCGAATTTTATCCGCTTCGTCTGTCCTGCTAGTCAGTAGTAGCACAAATACACCACTACGACTCTGCATTTCTTGACAGAGGTTAAAACCAATCACATCCGGCAAATTAACATCTAGAATTACTAAATCAGGGTTAAATTGCTCAAACATACTTAGACCAGTCTTACCATCTTCGGCAGACTCAACTTGATAATTTTGTTTGAGTAAAAAGCGTTGGATTAAATTCCGAACCGCAGGATCGTCGTCAATTACAAGAATCTTGGCAGCAGCCATGGCTATTATTTTTTACAGAAGTACATAGAATTAACAAAGATGATTGCGTAGAAACGCAGGTTTTACTTTGGCAGTAATTCAAAATTTACGGGGGATAGGGATGATTATCCTGATTATTTCTATAAACTGTAATTTTTATTGTGAATATTGAAGAGGTAAATCTGCTGGTATAGCAGGAGTTAGGGGAGGATGAGAGTAGTTTCCCGACTTCAGCCCACAGTCCTGAGTATTCAAATTTTCAACAATCTTAAAACCACAATTTTCTTATGTGCGGTTGCCCCGACTCATGCTATTATTGTGGTAGATGGATAAAATTGCCTACTTTCTCTAATGTAGGTAGCTACTTGTCTAATAGTTGTCTTTATTTCTATAAAATCTAAAGTTGTTTTTCTGTAAAATAAAAAGTGCCGCTGATTAAGGCTAAAGTAATAACCTCCCATGAGTGATCAAAGTCCCTACGAAAAACTTGGGGTATCAGAAGACGCAAGCTTCGATGAAATTCAGGATGTTCGGAATCGCCTGTTAGAACGACATGGTGGTGATGGCAATGTCCGAGAAGTTATTGAAGCTGCTTATGATGCGATTCTAATGGAGCGCCTACGGATGCGCCAAGAAGGTAAAATTAAAGTGCCTGAACGCATCCGGTTTCCAGAAAAGCGAGTTCCATCTTCTCCCCAAACAAGTCAAACCCTTGGTCAGCAGTCTCCTGCATGGCTAAAGCGGAGTATAGATCAGCCTACGTTAACTGATGTACTGCTACCAGGAGCTTGGTATCTGGGTTTAAGTGCAACTAGTGTGTTATATCCCGGTGGTAGCGGACAGGTTTTACAACTGTCCTTGGTAGTTGGGGTAGCTATTGGTGTTTACTTCCTCAATCGCAAGGAAGGAAAATTTGGTAGAGCGGTTTTATTCACGTTAGTTAGTTTAATTGCTGGCTTAATCGCTGGCGGTCTACTTGCTGGCTTAATATTACCATTACCATTGATAACTTTGACAGCGAATCAGTTTTCGACGCTGTTGACTTTTATATTGATGTGGTTAGTAAGTAGCTTTTTACGTTAGGTAATGGGTAATTGGTTAATGACCGATTACCCATAATTTTTTTATTGTTTGAGGATAAAATCTACAGCCGTTTTTAAATCGGTCACAATCATATCAGGTTGATAAGATGCTAGTTGGCTGCGATCTCGGATACCCGACTCAACTGCAATAATTTTGATATCGTGTTTTTTGGCAGCAGTAATGTCGGCTTCTGTGTCTCCCACCATCCAAGTATCAGCCGCAGGGGGGAGTTCAGCTAAGGCTCTAGCCATTAATAATGGTTTATCTTCGACATCACGAGTTTTTACATAGTCGTTACTTAGGCAATAACGACGGTTTTCTGGGAAAAACTGGCTCAAATTATATTGATTAAAAGCATAATCTAATTCTCGTACCCGTCGCATTGTCATCACGGCTAAATCAACACCGGCTGCTTGAACTTTGGTGAGTGTTTCTAATGCAGTGGGAACAAGGACATCATACTGGAAATAGGGGAGGGTGTGGACTATTTGTTTACGGATTTGGGAAAATTCTTGCCCTTGTTGGGCATCTAAACCTGATTGTAGAGCAATTTGGAGTTCGGGAGTGTGCGATCGCTTGAGTTGCCAAAATTCGGCTTTAGAAAGTTCTGTAATTGTTTGTTGAGGATATCGGGTTTTCTCTAAACACAATTGATAAACACGGTAGTAGCGTTCTGAAACATCCATGATTGGACCGTCAAAGTCAGTAATTAATCTCAGCATGAGTAGATAATGTTAATTTTTTTTACATTATCCCAGTCAGGTGGTATTTTTAATCTAAGATTTCGCGCAAAGAGGCAAAGGAGCAAAGGCGCAAAGGAAGAAATGAGAGATTGAGATTACATCAATAATTGTAACTGTGAACCTTGTTGGTTTTTACTCACTTCGATTCGGGCTTGGAAGGCTTCTTTGAGGTGGGGCATATGGGTTACAGTGAGGATACAGGCAAAATCAGAGGATATGGCGTTAATTGCGGCAATTAAGCGATCGCATCCTTCCCCATCTTGAGTCCCAAAACCTTCATCTATTACTAATAATTGTAATGATGCTCCTGCTCTTTGCGCTAATAATTTGGCTAAAGCTAAACGAATGGCAAAGTTAATTCTAAAAGCTTCTCCTCCTGAATAAGTTTCATAGGATCTCGTTCCTCTGGAATCAGCAATTAAAATATCTAATGTATCTATTAATTTAGCATTTTTCTTACTTGATTTGCCACTGCGTCCCGCTTTTTGGGTGATAAATTGGACGTGAAATTGATTCGCACTCAATCGAGAAAGTAATTGATTAGCTTCTGCTTCCAATTGGGGTAAAATATTTTCAATCATTAAAGCTTGAATCCCATTTTTGCCAAAAGCTTGAGCTAATTCTTGATAAACACGCTGTTGTTGTTTACAAATTTGCACCTGTTGGATATCTTGTTCATATTGATTTTGCAAAGTTTCTAATTGCAGAGACATTTGTTTTAATTGTCCCAACTGAGATATTTTATTATCTAGTTCCCGTCTCCGGTTTGCTAATTGTTGTTCTAAAGCATTAATTTGGGCTGTTGGGTTCGCACTGTCGGTTAATTGTTTAACCATATTATCAATTTGTTGAGTTAATATTTCTCGTTCTTTGAATATTCTTTGCAATGAATCTTCCAAATCTTGACTTTTATGACTTAATTGAGGATATTGTGCTTGTGCTGATAATAATTGTTGATGACGTAATTGCCAACCTTGCCCTTGTCGCACACCTTGACGCAGATAATTATGCTGTTCTGAACTATAGCCAATTTCGGCAATTTGCTTTTCTAAATTAGCGATTTCTTTCGCACAATCAGAATCAGTTTGTCCTTGTTGCAGTTGCAATTGTAATTTAGCAATATTCGCGGCTAATTCTGGTTTTCTAGCTATTAGTTGTGCTTGGCGTTTTAAGGCATCCTTAATTTGTCCTTGTTTAATTTCTGCCCAACGTAATTTATCTACATCACTACGGGCAAGAACGTGGTCTTGTTCACTATAATTAAGTTGCTGGAGATATTGATCTAATTGCTGAATTTCTATTTGTTTTTCTGGTGCATAATCACCGGTTTCTAAGGAATTTTCTAAATGTTGTTTTTCAGAAATAATTTGCAGTAACTGTTGTTGGACATCACTTGTAGCTTCTAACTGTGCTGCTAATTGTCCCCGTTTTTCTCGCAATGAATCATAACCTGATAACTTTTGGTCTATTTCTCGATATTCTTGTCTGAGTACCTGAATTTCCCGATCTGAAACCGCTATTTGTTCCCGCACTACCCAAAATTGTCCTTGAGTATCTTCATATTCTAATTGGGTTTTTTCGATAACTTTACTCCAATGATGTTCATCTAAAGGACGTTCACATAAAGGACAACTAGCATCAGGATTTTGTAACATTTGCAATTTTTGTTCTAGTTCTCCTAATAACTTTTCATAATCTCCTCGGTGAGCTTGTAACCGTTCCAGAAAATGTCGTCTTTCCTGTCCTTTTTCCTTGACTCTTTGGAGATAAACTCGCTTTTTATCTAATTCTTCAATTTGCGTTCCTATCTCTATTACTGCTTGTTGTAATTGGGGTTGACGATGGTGTTGATTTTGTAATTGTTTTTCTGTGGCTTGCATTTGCTCCAATCGCGCTACTAGACTAGCATGAGTGCGATCTAATTGACTTTGCAAACTGGCTCTTTGTTGTAATAATGGTGTTACCTGCATTTGCAATTGATCTAAGTTAGTCAAATGCTGACGAGCGGTATTTAATTGTAATATAGCTATTTCGATATCCCCAGATTTACTCAAGGTTTGGGAAATTTCTTGTTCTTGTTGTTCTAAAGCTGCTAATTGAGCTTCCGCTTGTTGTAATTGACGTTCTAAATCTTGAGTTTGTTTATATAGCTGTTGTTGTTTTTGTTGTTTTAAATTGGTAGCGCGGGTATGTTGTTCAAATTTAGCTGCAAAAATTTCTTCTTGAGATTGCAGACTTTGATATTGAGCATAACCAGCTTGAATATCAACTTGTTGATTGATAATCTTTTCTAAATCTGTTAATTGGGATTTTACAGCTATTTGTTCTTGTTGTAAGCGATCGCTATCTTGGTTCAGATTATCATATCGTTGCCGCACAAAATTTAATTGTTGTTCCCAACTTTGTCTTTGATGTTGGATAACTTGTAAACTTTGTAATTGAATATTTTCAAAAGCTTGTACTTGTTGTAAATTATTCAATTGCGCTTCTAACTCAGCGCGTTGAGTTTCCGTTGTTTCCCGTTGTTGAAGTTGAATTTTAATATTCGCTAAAGAATTTTCTAAATCTTCTCCTCGGATTCTATAAAGTTTAGATTTATCCTTAGCGCGTTCTTCTAACTCATCATACTGATTTAGTTTTAATAACTCCGCCAAAATTTCCTTGCGTTCAGCAGGACGTTTGAGCATAAATTCATCGGCTTTTCCCTGACGCAAATAAGCCGAATTAATAAAAGTCTCATAATCTAGCTTAATATGTTCGAGAATGACATCCTGAGTGGCTTTTAATCCCTTACCAGTCAAAGGACGAAACCCAGCAGGAGTTTCAATTTGAAATTCCAAAATACTAGTTCCACCTCTTACCCGGTTGCGAATTACCCGATAAGTTTGCAAACCACTTTGGAAAGTGAAATCAATTCGGACTTCTTGTGCGCCAGAATGAATCACATCATCCTCAATAGTAGCACGGCTTTCACCCCAAATTGCCCAAGTGATAGCTTCTAAAAGGGAAGATTTCCCCGCACCATTAGAACCACAAATACACGCCGTATGCAAGCCGCTAAAATCTAAAGCTGCGTCACGGTAACTAAGAAAGTTTTTGATGATAAGTTGGACTGGAATCATTCAGGCTATAGCGCCACATTTACAATTTTGAAAGTTAACAGTACAGATGCACTTAGTTTTTAGTTTAGCTATCTAATTAGCAAGTTTCTAGTTCTAAAGACATCAATTTTACAAAAATTTACAATATTGGGACAACTTTTTTCAAATGTCATCTGATGTCATCGTCAGATATTCTGTTTTTGTTGTCAAAAATGCGTTTATTGATACTATAGGTAATAAGTGTGCTAAAACCATAATCAGACTTAATTCTATGGACTTTGACAAAAAAGCCCTCAGCGAACGCGACATCTGTACTAAATACATCACTCCTGCCATAGTGCAAACCGCAGGATGGGATTTACATAGCCAAATCCGTGAAGAATACACCTTTACCGCAGGACGGGTTTATGTGAAGGGTAAATTAGTCACAAGAGGAGAAAGTAAACGCGCTGATTATATTCTCTTCTACAAACCTAATCTCAAAATTGCTGTCATTGAAGCCAAAGATAATAACCACAGTGTGGGAAGTGGAATGCAGCAAGCACTTAATTATGCAGAAATGTTAGATATACCTTTTGTTTATAGTTCCAATGGTGACGCATTTTTAGAACATGATAGAACTGTGACATCAGGAATAATGGCAAGAGAAATTCCTTTAGATAGTTTTCCCACACCGGCAGAATTATGGCAACGTTATTGTCAATGGAAAAATATTGATGATGAATTGCAGCCTATTGTTACCCAAAGTTATTATGATGATGGCAGTGGTAAATCACCCCGTTACTATCAAGAAATAGCTATTAATAAAACTGTAGAAGCCATTGCTAAAGGTGAAAACCGGATATTATTAGTTATGGCTACAGGTACGGGTAAAACCTTCACAGCTTTTCAAATTATTTGGCGGTTATGGAGATCTAAACATAAAACTAGAATCCTATTTTTAGCAGATAGAAATATTCTCATAGACCAGACTAAAACCAATGATTTTAAACCCTTTGGTTCTCCTATGACGAAAATAACTAAACGTCAGGTAGATACAGCTTATGAAATTTATTTAGCCCTTTATCAAGGTGTATCAGGAACAGAAGAATCTAAAAATATATATAAACAATTCACTAGGGGATTTTTTGATTTAATTGTAATTGATGAATGTCATCGTGGTAGTGCGGCTGATGATTCTGCATGGCGAGAAATTTTAGAATACTTTTCTGCTGCTACTCAAATTGGTTTAACAGCTACACCCAAGGAAACTAAAGAAGTTTCTAATATAGATTATTTTGGCGAACCCATTTATACTTATTCTCTCAAACAAGGCATAGAAGATGGATTTTTAGCCCCTTATAAAGTTGTGAGAATTGATATTGATAGAGATTTAGAAGGCTGGCAACCAGCACCGGGAGAATTAGATAAATATCATCAATTAATTGAAGATAAACTTTACACCCAAAAAGATATTAACCGCACTTTAGTATTAGAAAATCGAGATATTTTAGTTGCTAAAAAGATAACGGAATTTCTCAAAGCTACCAACCGTTTTGATAAAACCATTGTTTTTTGTGAAGATATAGACCACGCCGAAAGAATGCGCTGTGCTTTAATTAATGAAAATAGTGATTTAGTTTCCCAAAATCGTAAATATATTATGCGAATTACGGGAGATGATGAACAGGGAAAAGCAGAATTAGATAATTTTATATTACCAGAAAGTCCCTATCCAGTGATTGTGACGACTTCTAAATTAATGACTACAGGAATAGATGCCCAAACTTGTAAATTAATTGTTTTAGATAAAAATATTGGTTCAATGACTGAGTTTAAACAAATCATTGGTAGAGGGACAAGAATTAATGAAGAATTTGATAAAAAATACTTTACAATTATAGATTTCAAAAAGGCTACTAAAAAGTTTAATGATGAAGATTTTGATGGTGAACCTGTACAAATATATGAGCCAAAAACAGGGGAATCTCCTGTACCTCCAGATGATGATAATGGTAGTAGAGATAGTATAGATAGTAGAGATACCTTTGATGATTTACCAGGAAAACCAGGACAAAGGCGAGTTAAATTTGTACCTGTAGGTGTGGATGTTGATATAGTTTCTGAAAGGACTCTTTATTATGGTAAAGATGGTAAATTAATCACCGAATCTATTAAGGACTATACCCGGAAAACTGTCCAACAAGAATTTACGACTTTAGATAAATTTCTGCGTCGTTGGAATGCAGCAGCACAGAAACAAGCTATTATTCAAGAATTGCATGAACAGGGAATTTTATTAGAAGCATTAGCACAAGAAGTGGGGAAAGATTTTGATCCTTTTGATTTAATTTGTCATGTGGCTTTTGACAAACCGGCTTTAAGTCGGAAAGAAAGGGCGAAAAAGGTGCGTCAGCGTGATTATTTTCATCAATATAGTGAAAAAGCCCGTGCGGTTTTAGATGCACTTTTAGATAAATATGCAGATGAGGGAATTGAAAATATTGAAAATATAAATGATTTAAAAGTGCAACCGTTTGATAAAATAGGTACACCTATAGAAATTGTCAAATTATTTGGTAATAAACAAAAATATTTAGAAGCATTACAGGAGTTAAAAAATCAACTTTATATGGCATCATGAAATATGAATTACTGAATATATCTGCGTAGTTATCTGTTAGTTTCCACACCCGCCCAGAAATGAATTTCCGGGCTAATAGCTAAAGTAAACTAAAGTTTACTCAAAGATTCTCAGGTTATTTAGTCATCAAAAGACAACTTTTGCTATGAGACTGGGAATATGGCTAACGCCACGCTGCGCTATCATTCCCAGGCGGGCTATTTCTCGTTCCCATACTCTGTATGGGAATGAATTTTAGAAGGCTCTGCCTTCAATGATACTAGAGGTAGAACCTCTTGATAGCATTCCCAGTCAGAGACTGGGAACGAGATAATAAATAAAACAAAAAAATAGTCGGTTTTAACCGACTTTAGCTTTGAGACGGGGAATTTATTCCCTGGCTGACTGGCTAACTCAAGTATCTGGCATAATAGCCAATAGTGCATAACTCTATCTCTATCAACAAATGTCAATCAGTACCACAATTAAAACTATTCAAGACATCATGCGTAAAGATGCGGGTGTGGATGGTGATGCCCAACGCATTAGTCAATTAGTATGGATGATTTTTCTCAAGATTTTTGACGACAGAGAAGCCGAATATGAACTGTTAGATGATGATTACCATTCTCCCATTCCAGAGGCTTTAAGGTGGCGGAATTGGGCTACAGACTCGGAAGGAATGACGGGGGATACTTTACTTGATTTTGTGGATAATGTTTTATTCAAAACTCTAAAAGACGCGAATACCTATCAAGATAAAAACCCTCGCGGGTTTGTTATTAAGGCGGTATTTGAAGATGCCTATAATTATATGAAAAATGGCACTCTTATCCGGCAAGTAATTAATAAATTAAATGAAATTGATTTTAATAGTTCCCAAGATAGGCATTTATTTGGCGATATTTATGAACAAATACTTCGTGATTTACAAAGCGCGGGTAATGCGGGGGAATATTACACTCCCCGCGCTGTAACTCAATTTATGGTGGATATGATTGACCCCAAATTGGGTGAAAGAATTTTAGATCCGGCTTGCGGTACGGGAGGTTTTTTAACTTGTGCTTTGGAACATATTAAAAATAAATATGTAAAGACTTCAGATGATAGCGAAAAATTACATAAGTTAATTAGAGGTGTGGAGAAAAAACCCCTGCCTCATTTATTATGTATGACGAATATGTTATTGCATGGTGTGGAAGTTCCAGCGATAAGTCATGATAATACTTTATCTCGACCTTTGCGAGATTATAAACCTAGTGATAGGGTAAATGTAATTATTACTAATCCGCCTTTTGGTGGTATGGAAGAAGATGGAATTGAGTCTGGTTTTCCGGCTACTTTCCGCACTAAAGAAACGGCTGATTTATTTTTATTATTGATTAGCCATTTATTACAAGATGGGGGACGGGGTGGTATTGTTTTACCAGATGGAACTTTATTTGGTGAAGGTGTGAAAACCCGCATTAAACCTGAGTTCGATGTAAATAAAAAGTCTAAAAGTACGTAACAGTAACAGTTCTGTCAATAAGTATTGGTTATTGAGAATTAAAGCCCACACCAAAAATTTCTCAAAAAATTAATTTTTTGAAATGTATTTACTATTAGG
>NZ_JAQMTJ010000139.1:0-16376 GCF_028330815.1 Dolichospermum lemmermannii CS-548 | reverse complement strand
ATAAAACACTTCTTTGCGCTGATGGTTATTCCTACTTGCTAATTAATTCTATCATGTCACCGCGAATAAATTCGCCGTTGGCACTTCCTCCACGCATCTATTGCCAAGTGGCTTCCGTGCCTTTCGTTCTATTTGGTGATTAGGTACTAATTTAAAGTTGTCTGACTACAGGTTTACCGTCAATAACTTCACCAACAAGCACGATATCTGCACAATTGACGAAAATGCCATTTTCCAAAACACCAGGAATATTATTCAGGGTTTTTTCCAGGTTTACAGGGTCATCAATGCTATCGAATGTGACATCCAAAACCATGTTACCTTGATCAGTGATCACAGGTCCGGCTTTTCTCACACCCATCCGCAATTCTGGCTTACCACCAAGTGCTTTAATGGCATTAGTGACGGGGGTAAGTGCCATAGGGATGACTTCAACTGGTACAGCGAAACTAGAACCCAAGCGCTCTACTAACTTACCACCATCAACGACGACAATAAACTGTGTTGCTAGGTAATCTACAACTTTTTCGCGGGTATGTGCCGCACCACCACCTTTAATCAAGTTTTTGTGGGGGTCTACTTCATCTGCCCCATCTATGGCAATATCAATATGGTCTACAGCGTCTAAAGTGGTGAGGGGAACGCCATACTCTTTTGCTAACACTTCTGATTGAAATGAGGTGGGGATACCGACAATATCTTTGAGTTCCCCTGATTTGAGGCGTTCTCCTAAATACTGAATGGTGTAAGCTGTGGTTGAACCTGTACCCAAACCAACTATTGAACCGGATTTTACTAAATTGGCGGCCGCTTTGCCAACTTCTTGCTTCATCAATTTAACTGGATCTGCTGGTATGGACATTCTTTAACTCCTGAACAATTAAGGCTATAGAAAATACTATCACAGCCAACTATATTATAAAATTGGTAATGAGAATTTAGAATTTAGAATTTAGAATTGAGGATTGAGAACTAAAACTCCCTTGATTTTTGATTTCTGAGCGAAATTTTGGATTTTATTTACAGACGATTTGTTATAAAAATAAAGGTTTATCAATTATATTTAAAATATCTTTATTTTTAATTATCTAGAAAATCAGCAACTTCAATTATGCAATCACCGTCAATATCAATAATCTAGTTAGAAGATGATAGCTAAAATGAAAAAATTACTGGGTGCATTGACTTTAATCACACTGCTGCAAAGTTCCCCAATTATTGCCCAAGAACAATCACTAGATCCAATACCTGTTACCAGTTCAGAATATATCCAAAAGGTAGTTGATTCTAAGTTAATGGATAACTTTCCCGATGGTAAATTTTATCAGGATAAGTTAATTAGTCGTGCAGAATTAGCGTCAATTTTAGTGAAGGCATTTTATTTAGATAAACGGGCTATTATTCCTGAAAAAAAATCTCTATTTATCCCTGATGTTCCTCCTTCTCATTGGGCATATAAAGATGTTCAGATAGTTTTGAAAACTGATATTATGAAAGGTTATCGAGGAAATCTGTTTTTCCCAAATCAACGGGTTACTAGAGGTGAAGGTTTAGCGATTTTTGCCCAAGCTTATGGGGTTTTCCAATTTCCTGATCAAAGCGTTGATAAGATTCTCTCATCACATCCAGATGCCATAAATATACCTGATTGGTCTAGAAAAGCGATTGCTACAGTCATTGCTGAGGAATTTGTGAATATGGATACACAAGGTAATATTTACCCACTAAGCCCCATGACAAGGGGAGATTTAGCTTATGTCCTAAGTAAGTATTTACAACGTCAACAGAAGCAACCATCAACACCTATAGTTCGCTAGATTTCTCTATTTTCATGAAGTTGGAGATTGGGGCAGTTTTTAAGCCAAAAACTTGTTTACACAGCGAACAAACATTTCCACACCTATTGGTAAAGCCGTTTCATCAAAATCAAATCGGGGATGATGATGAGGATAATCTAATTTTTTCTCTGGATTTGCAGAACCAAGAAAAAAGTAACAACCGGGAACTTCTTGCAAGAAAAATGACATATCTTCCCCACCCATTGTTTGACACTCAGGAACGATACCAATGGGGGTTTCTATCACTTCCTCTGCAACTGAACGAACTAATGCCGCGATTTCCGTATCATTGATAACTGGTGGATAAAGATGAATATAATCTAAGTCATAATTTGCACCGTGACTTTGACAAATTCCCCCAATAATTTGTTGAATGCGGTCTTTAAAAAAACCTGCTAAATCAGGATTAAAATATCTCACTGTCCCACCCATTCTTGCGGTATCAGCAATCACATTAACTGCTGTGCCGGCGTGGAGTTCTCCCACTGTCACCACAGCCGCATCAATGGGGTTAACATTACGGGAAACAATAGTTTGTAAAGCATTGACTATTTGCGCCGCTACCACGATAGAATCTACTGTTTGCTGAGGAATTGCCCCATGTCCACCTTTACCAAAAATGGTGCAACGAAACAATTCTACAGCGGCCATTAATGCCCCAGCGCGGACTCCCACAGTTGCCAATGGCAGATTATTCCATAAGTGTAAACCGATAATGGCATCAACATCAGGGTTATTCAATACACCTGCTGCGATCATCGGTTTTGCCCCACCGGGACCTTCTTCGGCGGGTTGGAAGATAATTTTTACTGTGCCACTAAAGTCTTGTCGGTGTTGATTGAGGTAATATGCCGTACCGAGAGCGATCGCTGTATGTCCATCATGTCCACAAGCGTGCATCACACCATCATGTTGAGAACAATAGGGAACTTCATTCTCTTCTTGAATAGGTAAAGCATCCATATCCGCCCGAATTGCTAATACTTTACCATGCCCAGATTTTTCACCTTTAATAATCGCCACAATTCCCGTTTCTGCAATACCTGTTTGATGTGCAATTCCCCAACTTTGCAACTTTTCGGCAATAAACTCAGCGGTAATTTTTTCCTGAAAACCTAATTCTGGTTTTTGGTGAATTTGTCTTCTCCACTCTACTAATTGCGGTTGCAAAGCCCGAATTGCTAACCGCACATTTTTAAGATTTACCGTTGAAGCCAAAGGAAATGTAGAAACCATATTTATCAATTAAAAATTAAAAAAACTCTTCCCCATTACCTATTACCAATCACCAATTACCAATTACCAATCACCCATTACCAATCACCAATTACCAATCACCCATTAGCTACAATATATTTCCCAATCTAAAGCCGCAGCAACTTTTGCAAGTTGTTCCAAATCTCTGGGATTTTCCAGATAGGGAACATAACCTAAAACGGGAATATTTGTCAATGATTGAATTAACTCTGGTGGTGTTAAATCAGCAATTTCTTCCTCGGTGCGGGGTTGGGTGCAATTAAGAATAATTCCGCGCAGATTGATTTTATGTTGCCTAGCTAATGCTACATTAGCAACACCCTGAGCGATCGCCCCCAATCTGACCGGCACCACCAAAAAAGTCTGTAATCGCCATTCACCCGCCAAATCAGCCACCGTCAACTCATCAGTAATCGGTGAACCCAAACCCCCCAAAGATTCCACCAACACAAAATCACGTTGTTTCTGCAAAGCCAACAAAGTTCGCCAAACTATCGCTAAATCAATTTGACGATTTTCCTTCGCCGCAGCTATGGGAGGGGCTAAAGGGGCTTGAAAATACAAAGGTGTAATTTCTTCTGGTGACTGTTCCAAATTAAACAGAGTTTGGTACAGTTCCCTATCACCCAACCCCGATTGAATTGGCTTCATCATCCCCAAACTACGCTGGGGATAATATTTTTGCCAATAAGCGGCTATTGCTGCTGTGACAACAGTTTTACCAGCATCCGTATCAGTTCCCGCAATCAGTAAAGTATTCAACAACGTTTTTTGCTAAAAATGACAACTTAATTTGCTTCTTTTCATAATTTAACGTTAAAACGTTAATTTGTCCCATTAAACCCTGAAGTTGACGTTTCTGTAGGAGTTGGCGTTTCTGTGGGAGTTGGCGTTTCTGTGGGAGTTGGCGTTTCTGTGGGAGTAGGGGAAGTCGTGGGGGTTGGCGTTTCCGTCGGAGTTGGCGTTTCTGTGGGAGTTGGCGTTTCCGTTGGTATTGGCGCTTCTAAAGCTACATTCAAACTATAATTAACCTCGGAAACACCCCCAGACAGACCTAATCGAATAATATATCTCCCATCATTAGCTAATATTCCTTCATAAGAAGTAGATTGTTGATCTTGAGTATTAATGATTTCACGATTAGCAGTGAAAATCGTCAGTACAATCCCACTGTTTTCATTTACAGATACAGTTAATTTTTCCCCGATCTTACCTTGTAAACTATATTCAACCAATTCATTTTCCCTCAGTGTTCCGTCAATTGTCGCCTTGTTAGATTTGTCTAATCTCAGCCGTTGACGGTTAATCACAGGTTCACTATTAGTTACTGTGGGTGTTGGAGTTGGTGTTAATAATGTCCCACTAGGAATAACTGGAGACGGAAATGATTGTGGGGTTGTGATTGTTTCTGTTGCTGGACGAGACTGATTTTTCAGTGAATTCACCAAAGTCCAAGAACCAAACCCTGCTAAAATAATCACAACACCGCCAATTCCTGCCAACGCCCAAGCATTATCCAAAACAGAGCTACTTTGTCCAGAATTAACTGAAGGTTGCGGCTTTTCAGATGTTTTTGATATCGGTTCAGGACGATGCCCGATAGCGATAGTTTGTAGATGAGATAAATTAGCAGCAGGTTGGCTACTATAACCTAAGTTAAGCAGTGCCTGAGTAACATCAGCGGCACTTTGATACCGTTCCCCCGGCAGATAACTCAACATTCGCTGCAAAATTTGAGCGAATTCCGGTTTTACTGTTGCCCACTGTTGCCAATTCCATATTAGTTCCTGCTCATCAAATAAATCTGCGGGTTCTTTCCCCGTCAACAAAACTATCGTCGTCACAGCCAACGCATACAAATCACTACTAGGATATGCCCTACCCGTTTGCATTTGCTCACTAGGCGCATAACCCAATTTACCTACCGTAGTTACTGGTGTGGGGCTTGAGGATTGTAATTTTGTGGCTAACTCCTTGACTACTCCAAAGTCAATTAATACAGGCAGGGAATCACTTTCCCGTAAAATCATATTCTCTGGGGAGATATCCCGATGAATAATTCCCTGACCGTGAATATAACTAAGAACAGGCAACAAAGTGCGTAATAAATACAATACCTCTGCTTCAGTAAAAGTTGTGCCAACATCTTGGCGTTCTCTGAGCAAATTCCGGTAAGTCTTACCACCCACAAAATCTTGCACCAAAAATAACTTTTCGTTTTGGGCAAATTTTTCCCGAAATTTGGGAATTTGTGGATGCTCAATTTGATACAAGATAGCAGCCTCTCGTTCAAATAACTCTTGTGCCTTTTCTCCACCGGATGTTCCCGTGCTTGGGGCAATTAACTCTTTAAGCACACAAAGTTCATTAAAGCGTCTTTGGTCTTCTGCTAGATAGGTTCTACCAAATCCCCCCTGTCCAATAATGTGAATTATGTGGTAACGATTTTGTAGGATAGTACCAACTGTAATCGGTGATTGCATGGTCTATTGATTGAATATAATAATAACAACAGAGCTAGAACTTAACAAAACTATCGCCTGTCCACAACATGACTCAAAGTGTCTCAATTGTGGCTTCCGTAATTTTCCTCAGTCACCCCGCCCACAAGGAAGTGTATACTAGAAACAAGTCTGGCATTATTCTATTCTGACATTCGGACTTTAGTCAGGACTTGTCCAATATAGTAGCAGGTATAATCCGGGATAAATAAATCAATTGGCATCCGCAGCAATGTCAAAGTTGATCTTTAATGGTAGGCATTCAGCCGTCAGTTTTCCGGGAAATATATAAATATCGAAGTTCGAGGTATAGATAATTTTGCTAGGTTCTTTTTGATTCATAACATAAATATTTAATCTTCAATTCACGAGGTCGTTAATTGGTAATAAGTATCATAGAATAATTGTTTGCACTTTCGCTGCTATTTAATCGTCGGTTTTCTAACACCCCCAGGGTTAACTTGAAGATCAATATTATTTGTTTAATCCATTTTGGCTAAATTTGCTCAATCTCTGATGATATTTCTATGAATGCACTTCGAGGATCTGCTGTGCTAAGTTCTGCAACAATACCCGTCCAGTCAATGGCAACGGGACTACCTGACAATAATCGCTTACGGCTGTTTTCCGGTTCTGCCAATCTGGCACTGTCGCAAGAAGTCGCTCGTTATCTAGGTATGGACTTGGGTCCGATGATTCGCAAAAGATTTGCGGACGGAGAACTTTATGTTCAAATCCAAGAATCTATTCGGGGTTGTGATGTCTATTTAATCCAGCCCAGTTGTCAACCCGTCAATGATCATTTGATGGAATTACTAATTATGATTGATGCTTGTCGTCGGGCTTCTGCACGACAGATTACAGCAGTAATTCCTTACTATGGTTATGCTCGTGCTGACAGAAAAACAGCCGGTAGAGAGTCAATTACTGCGAAGTTAGTTGCTAATTTGATTACTGAAGCAGGTGCTAACCGCGTTCTAGCGATGGATTTGCACGCAGCCCAAATTCAAGGCTATTTCGATATCCCCTTTGATCATGTCTATGGTTCACCAGTTATCCTGGATTATCTCATTAGTAAAGGATTACAGGATATTGTGGTGGTTTCCCCTGACGTGGGTGGGGTCGCACGGGCTAGGGCATTTGCGAAAAAATTGAATGATGCACCTCTAGCAATTATTGACAAACGCCGTCAGGCTCATAATGTTGCCGAAGTCTTAAATGTGATTGGTGATGTGAGAGGCAAAATTGCCATATTGGTGGATGACATGATTGATACTGGCGGTACGATTGCGGCGGGGGCTAATTTACTGCGTCAAGAAGGAGCTAGTCAGGTATATGCCTGTGCTACTCATGCTGTGTTTTCACCACCGGCTATTGAAAGGTTATCAAGTGGGGTGTTTGAGGAGGTTATAGTCACTAATACTATTCCCATCCCAGAGGCTAATCAGTTTCCTCAATTAGTGACGCTTTCAGTCGCTAATCTGCTGGGAGAAGCAATTTGGCGGATTCACGAAGATAGCTCACTCAGTAGTCTATTCCGTTAATCAACAAATAACTATCTTCCCAAAGGAAGAAAAAAGGAGTCAGGAGTCAGGAGTCAGGAGGAAGAAAGAAGAAAGAAGGAGTAAAAGCATGATAACTTTGTACCTCCTGCAACCTGCAATATGCTGTAAATAATGAAGGATGAAAGTTTTCGTTCTTCATTTTTTGTATGCAGCTAAAATTTCTAATTCGGAAACTACTGCTCTGGTGGCTGCTCCGCCTTGGTCTTCTATGGCATCATGTAGTAAGGCAGCGATCGCTTCATCTTCATTAGCGCCATATTCTAAGGCTATACTGGCTACTCCTAGTAAATGGGTAATATAGGGAATATCACCAGCTTTGCGTTTTTGCGTGGCGTGGAGTTCATGGGCGTAGGTAAGTGCTTGGGTAAATCTTTCTGATAGCATTTTTAGTTAAATAGGTATTTCGGCGTTATTGTTAATTAACTGAAATTACACACTTCCAATCTCAAAAGAATAGCAGATAATTCATAACCACCACGCCATTCATCCCACAATCGAGGAAGATGTCCTTCTAGTGCATTTTCACTAAAGTTTATTTCAGAATAATAACACCATTCTCTAGTAGTCCAACCAGCAAATAAAATTTGATGATTTCTTGTTGATCTCCATCCTACATATTCTCCAAATAGTACCCAATTTTCTTCGTTAAATACTCCAGCTTTTCCACCTAATTTTTCCCATATTTTTTTCTGGATGCTAAAACCAAAACGCCCTTTACTATATTTTACCCACAGTTGATCTATAGTTTGTAAGGCTTGACAAGGAAAATCTTTAATATCTTCTGCTATGAAATATCCTTGTTCTTGTAAACCCATTATTTCTAATATCTTATACTTTGTCAATTCATCAGCACTTTGCCATTTTTTGTTAATAAGTAATTCCTCTAGTTTACTATAATTATTTATTTTATTAAATAATTTATTAGTTAATAAATTGGGAATTTGCTCAAAATTAACAACATCAACACTAGGAATGTTTGTTACTTGTGGTTGCAAATATATCTCATTTAAATCTAATAACCCTAACCATTCACTTATTGACTGAGGACGATTTTCCGGCTTTATTTCCATCCCTTTAATTATCGCCTGATTTACTTTATCACTAATACTAGAATTTATCTTTTTTGCTTCTTCTAATTCTGTACCAATTGCTCTCATTGGTGATATAGTTGGTAATTCTCCAGTTAACACAGAATACAAAGTTGCAGCTAAAGCATAAACATCTGTAAATGCTCCCCGTTTTGCTTTTTTATCATATTGTTCAATTGGTGCAAAACCATCAGCTAACATTTGCGTATGTGTTTGAGTTAAATTCTGGGAAAACTCTCGCGCAATCCCAAAATCAATTAACACGGCTTCTGATTTACCAGAACGCAACATGATATTTTGTGGTTTAATATCTCGATGTAATAAACCATTATCATGAACTACAGTTAATGCTGATCCAATTTGCTGAATATAGCGTAATGCTTCACTTTCAGATAAAATACCTTGATTTTCTACTAAAGTTCCTAAATCTTCACCATCAATATATTCCATCACCATACACCAAAGATCATTTTCATGAATGACTTCGTAAATTTGCACAATATGAGGATGACTACATTTAGCTAATTTAATCGCTTCGTTGAGAAAGTCTTGTTGAAATTTAGCAAAATCAGCACGTTTTTGGATTGCATCATTTAGAGTTTTGATAACAACGAAATTTCCCTGATTATCTCTAGCGCGATAAGTGATCCCAAAACCACCTTCACCTAATTCTTTTTCTATGGTATATTTACCATTTTGTAATTCCTGTCCTGATAACCAAGCCATAACCTGTAAATTTATAGATTTATAAGTTCATTTTGGCACAATTTTAGTTGTAAGTGCTAATTTCAGGTTATTATCTGCCTAAAATAGTAGAAGACACCTGACTACAAACTAAAAACCTATGCCACAAAAAATTCTCAAGGAAATTCTCAATCAGCTTGATAGTTTAGAACAAGATGAACTACAGCAACTTAATCAAGCTATCCAAATATGTCTAACTGATAAAGCACAAGTTAATCAAATCACAAAATTTCATCAAGCACTGTTAAGTTCTGGTTTGGTGAAACAAATTAAACAACCTGCTGACAGTAAACAACATGAAAGAAAACTTATTCAGGCACAAGGAAACCCCGTTTCTCGAACTATTATTGAGGAACGTCGCTAAATGTCTGTTTATTTTTTAGATAGCAGCGCCTTAGTTAAACGCTACGTTGCGGAAATAGGTTCAGGTTGGGTTGTTAGCTTGTGCAATCCTACGTTAAAAAATGATGTATTTATTGCTGCTATTACTGTTGTAGAGATTACTGCGGCAATTAGTAGAAGAACGAGGGCTGGAAGTATTAATATTCAAGATGCTACAATGGTCTACCATCAGTTAAAAAATGATATCGAATCTGAATATCAAGTGATAGAAATTACAGACAATATCATTAATTCAGGAATGAGATTAGCTGAAAAATATTGTTTACGCGGCTATGATGCAGTTCAATTAGCTGCTGCTGAGTCCATAAATACCCTTTGCATTGCAAATGGTTTACCTCAATTAACTTTTGTATCTGCTGATAAAGAATTGAATATAGCCGCTGTCAGTGCAGGTTTGCTTGTGAAAAATCCTCACAACTATTCTTCAACCTAAACCATGCTCTTGATATTTATTATCAAAATAACAATATTTGTGACAATTACGCTAGAATTATTAAAGGTTCGTTACAGAATTGGCAAATCATCTCCACTTCTGTTAAAACGACCAAAAATAAGCTTCTTAATCTAAAAACCTTAAAGTTTACCCAAATCATCTATGACGCTCCCAATTCGTAACGTCGCCATTATCGCCCACGTTGACCACGGTAAAACCACCCTGGTTGACGCTCTCCTCAAACAGTCCGGCATTTTCCGCGAAGGCGAAGACGTTCCGGATTGTGTCATGGACTCCAATGATTTGGAACGGGAACGAGGCATTACAATTCTTTCTAAAAATACAGCGGTTCGCTACAAAGAAACCCTGATTAATATTGTTGATACCCCTGGACACGCTGACTTCGGTGGAGAAGTAGAACGGGTACTCGGCATGGTAGACGGTTGTATTCTGATTGTTGATGCCAACGAAGGACCAATGCCCCAAACCCGCTTTGTCTTGAAAAAGGCTTTGGAAAAAGGTCTCCGTCCTATTGTTGTTATTAACAAGATTGACCGGGGACAAGCTGACCCCCACATTGCTGTTGATAAGGTCTTGGATCTGTTCTTAGAATTAGGTGCAGATGAAGACCAGTGTGACTTTAAATATTTGTTTGCTTCCGGTATGGCTGGTTTCGCTAAAGAAAGCTTAGAAGCAGAATCAGTAGATATGCAGCCGCTATTTAATGCCATTCTCCGTCACGTCCCCGCACCTGTGGGAGATCCTAACAAGCCTCTACAATTGCAAGTTACCACCCTAGATTATTCAGAATATTTAGGCCGGATTGTCATTGGTAAAATCCACAATGGAACTATCCGCGCTGGACAACAAGCTGCTTTGGTAGTAGAAGATGGCAGCATTGTCAAGGGCAAAGTTACCAAGTTGATGGGGTTTGAAGGTTTAAAACGGATAGAGATGCAAGAAGCTACCGCAGGTTATATTGTGGCTGTAGCTGGTTTTGCTGATGCTTATATTGGTGAAACTATTACAGATCCTAATGAACCTCTGGCTCTACCATTAATTAAGGTGGATGAACCAACGTTACAAATGACCTTCTGGGTGAATGATTCACCTTTTGCTGGCCAAGAAGGTAAATTGGTAACATCTCGGCAAATCCGCGATCGCTTATACCGCGAATTAGAAACCAACGTAGCTTTGCGCGTTGAAGACACCGACTCTCCTGATAAATTCCTCGTTTCTGGTCGTGGTGAATTACACCTAGGTATCTTAATCGAAACCATGCGCCGTGAGGGTTTTGAGTTCCAAGTATCTCAACCTCAAGTAATTTACCGTACAGTTAACGGTCAAAATTGCGAACCTTTTGAACTTCTAGCTTTAGACGTTCCCGCGGATGCAGTTGGTAGCTGTATTGAACGCTTAGGACAACGGAAAGCGGAAATGCAAGATATGCAGCCTGGTGGTGGCGATCGCACCCAACTAGAGTTTATCGTAGCAGCCCGTGGTTTAATCGGTTTCCGAGGTGAATTCATGCGAATGACTCGCGGTGAAGGCATCATGAACCACAGTTTCCTTGATTATCGTCCCCTTTGTGGTGATATTGAAGCCCGGAACAAAGGCGTTCTCATCTCCTTTGAAGAAGGTGTTTCTACTTCCTACGCGATGAAAAACTGTGAAGATAGAGGCGCGTTCTTTATCAGTGAAGGAACTAAGGTTTACAAAGGGATGATTATTGGTGAACATAATCGTCCCCAAGATTTGGAATTGAACGTTTGTAAAACGAAGCAGTTAACCAACCACCGTTCATCTGGTGGTGAAGAACTTACTCAGTTACAAACACCCATAGACATGAATTTGGAAAGAGCTTTGGAATACATTGCTCAAGATGAATTGGTGGAAGTTACACCTGAATCTATTCGTCTTCGGAAGATGTCCAAGAAATTGGTGAAACGTTAAGATCTGTAGGGGTGGGTTTTCCCACCCTGATTAAATTTATAAACTCATATAAATCAGGTAAATCACACAAATCATAGTTAAGAAATTGCACTTCTGACTAAAATTACGGTACTATCAACACCAGATGCGATTGCTTCGGGAATATTACCTTGAATTGCTTGTTGTAATAATCCCTCACGAGAAGCACCCAAAACTACAACGTCGAAATCTTCAGTTTTGACTAATTCAATGACTCCAGCGGTAACAGATTCAGCTTGCAAAGATGCAGCGACAACATTACTTTGTAAATTGCGGTAACGCATTAATTGACGAGTAGATTCCTCTAAAACCGTCATATCTGGTGCAACTTCCCCAGGTTTAACTACCTGCGTTAAGCGAATTTCTATGTCGTTTTCCAAAGTTACTAAAGCAGGTAATAATTTAATGGCAATAGGTGCATTTGGTCCTCCAGCCATTGGTATTAACCAGCGTTTAAATTGTTGGTAGGAATGGAAATTATTGCCTAATTTGACCAAGACAACATCACAGTTTGCTTGACGAATTATAGTATCTACTACGCTTCCAAAAATCCTGCCAGGGGTAGATGTATTTCCCTTCCAACCCATGAAAATTAAGTCTATATATCGTTCCTTAGTAGTTTCTAAAATAGCTTGGGCGATATCATGGGCGACACGAATTTGGGTATGAATGGGAATGTGCAGTTTTTTGGCTAAACCTTCGGCTTGTCGGAGTAAGCGGCGACTTTTAGCGGTGTTAACTGGGGTTTCCGCTGGAGAAACATGACGGGATACTAAGATGATTTGTAAACATTCTATTTCATAATGGCGATCGCGGGCGATCGCAGCAGCCATTTCTAATAAAGCCGGGGCGGTTTCCGGGTTAGCGATAGTAACTAATAATCTCCCTCTCCCAATACTAGGGGAACGAGTTTGATAAACTAAATAAGAAGGTTCTGCTTGGGGACCTGTCACCCCATTTTCGCCATTCAAATGATCTGCTTCGGCGCGAATAATATCGGCACGGGTAATAATCCCAATTAATTTTTTTCCATCTACTACGGGTAAACGGCTAATTTGATATCTATCTAATAAATAGAGAACATGACTTAATCTATCTGCTGGTGTCACCGTCACCGGTTTAGGTGTCATAATCTCTTTTAAAAGAGTTTCATGGGGGAAGAGATGATCACGGATTTTCTGTAAATCTGTTTGGGAAACTAAGCCCACTAGTTTATTATTTTCGACTACAGGAAAACCGCGATGATGGGAACGAGAAAAGGCTTTAATAACTTCATCTCCTGTCATTTTTGATTCTAAAGTTTCCACTATGCGCTGCATGACATCCTTAGCAGTTAATTGAGTTAATATCCCTTCCGTTGGACTATCTTTTTTAATAATGATGCCATTTAATTTTAAAAGTTTGTCATAGAGTGAACCGGGAACAACCTTCTCAGCCACTAGATAAGATGTCACACATACCACCATTAAAGGTAATACTAAATTGAAATCTGTCGTCATTTCAAAAACAATGACAATCGCCGTTATCGGAACTTTGGAAACCGCGCTAAAAAATCCCCCCATTCCGGCTAATGCGTAGGTAGTCGGTGAACCAAATCCAAATACTTGCAATTCACATACGCCAATAATATGTCCTAAACAAGAACCTAAAATTAAACTTGGTGCAAATAATCCTCCTGGTGCGCCCGAACCAAAGGCAATTAATGTTAAAATAAATTGGGCAATAAAGACAATTCCCGCTAAAGGAATATTTGGTTCACTGGCAATCATAAACTCCCGCAAACCTGTATTATCTCGAAAAGTTTCTGGCAACAAAGACATAATCAAACCAGAAGCCAAACCAGCTAAAGCCACTCGTAAAGGTAAACTAATATGTAAACGGCGATAAGCTTGAATACTGAAAATTAATCCCCGATTAAATAAAGCTGCTAATAAACCCGCTAAAATTCCTAAAATTAATAAAGTCGGAATTTCTAATAAAGAAAAACTGCTAGAATAGTCAATTAGTTTTAAGTCTAATTGTAAACTTCCACCACCCAACCAGCGGGAAATTACACCACCAATAAAAGCAGCGATAATTGCCGTTCCTAAAGTTAAACCTGATAGATCTTGTAATAACTCTTCAATAATAAATAATACCCCGGCTAGAGGTGCATTAAAAGCCGCTGCTAAACCAGCCCCAGCCCCCGCTGCAATCATCTGTCGGCGATGATCTGGAGAGGTAGGAACTAAGCGACTCATTCCCGCTGCTAACCCCGCACCAACCTGGACTGTAGGTCCCTGTCTACCCAAGGTTAAACCCGAACCCAAGGCGATTATCGAACTGATTAACTTGACAAAAGCTACTCTCCATGATAGTTTAATTGGCACATTCGCCAAAGCAGCTTTAACTTGGGGAATGCCACTACCAGCCGCTTCTGGTGCTAATCTCTGCACTAACCAACCGGAAAGAAACCCCAAACTTAGACCAATAAATGGTAGAGATATCCAGGCTGGGAAAATGTGAGTTGTATGCACTCGCCATGTTCCCAACCAGCCTGAACCTTGTTTGAGTAATACCGCAGATAAAGCGGCTACTATCCCAATTATAGAAGCTTCTGCGATCGCTAAACCCTTTCTAGGTTGCCAAAAGTTCCGAAAATACTGGGTTAGCAATGCCAAGGAAATCATCATTTTTAAGTTTAAATTTTTAATCTTTAAATTTTAATTTAAAACTAACTCTTTCTTGAGTTTTTTAGATGGGTATCTTATTTAGCATATTAAATATTTTTACTGAGGAGCTTGGATGAGAGAAGACGGTAAAATTATTGAAAATACTCTTGACAAGTTTTCGAGTTTCAGTTATTGTTTAAGTATAGTGAAAATCTGTGCGCCCATATATATAGGGGTTTGCTTTTCCAAAAGTATTTTTGTCAGAATCAGGATACTCAGGATTTTAGGATTTACAGGATGTGGGTTTCAAGTATAATGATCAATTATGATTCATAAATAAAATCTGCTAAACAATTACCTAATTTTAAATTTTCTATACTTTTAAAATCACTATCATAAGTAAATAAAATTAAATCATGTTGAATTGCTGTAGCTGCAATCCAAATATCATTAGTAGGTATAGGTTTTCCTTTCTTTCGCAATTGAGAATAAATGAGAGCATAATATTCTGACGTTTTTTAATCTATGGTAAATATTTTGACTCTAGGAGATTCCATAAATTTTTCTAATTCATAACGATTTAGTTCTAATTTATTTCCTAATGCAAAACCTCCTAGTAATTCTCCAAGGATGATAGAATTGATGGCAATAATATCTACATTTCCAATTATTGAAACTGCTTCATTTTGATTACGTTTAAAAGCAGTATAAGCATTGGTATCTAGTAAGATTGATTTTATTGCCATAATTGTTGATCTATTTCATTAAATTGTTCAGTATTAAGTAAAAATTCAGTTTCATCTTCTTTTGTCCATGTTCCAGCAAGATAATCTAAATCATGGTAAGGATAAGAATTAGAAAGGTTTTTTTCTGCTGTTTCCAAGGTTTCTGATGGTATATTTTGGGGTGAGAAAATCCCATTTTTTACACTATTTATTTTATCTGTAAATTCTTTTATCCATTGATAAAGGTTATCTAGCTCTTGTTCTGGTATTCTGTCAATTTCTGCTTGAATAAGTTTTTTTACTGTCATAAGTAATACTCCTGCTGGCAATTTATTATATTATATCTAAATGATGTCCAGGATTTGAGGATTTACAGGATGTTGTTGGATGATTTTTGGTGGGGAGTTGGGGATTTTTTTGTCTGAATCAAGATGTCCAGGATTTGAGGATTTATAGGATGTTATTGGATTATTTTTGGTGGGAGTTGGTGATTTTATTTGTCTGAATCAGGATTTCCAGGATTTGAGGATTTACAGGATGTTATTGGATAATTTTTGGTGGAAGTTGGTGATTTTTTTGTCTGAATCAGGATTTCCAGGATTTGAGGATTTACAGGATGTTATTGGATGATTTTTGGTGGGGAGTTGGGGATTTTTTTGTCTGATAGCGTAGCGTGGCGTTAGCCATATCAGGATGTCCAGGATTTGAGGATTGATAGGATGTTGTTGGATGATTTTTTGTGGGGAGTTGATGATTTTATTTTGTCTGATAGCGTAGCGTGGCGTTAGCCATATCAGGATTTCCAGGATTTGAGGATTTACAGGATGTGATTGGATGATTTTTGGTGGGAACTTGGGGATTTTTCAGAATGTTTTTGAATGATTGTTTTTGAATAATTTAAGCCATCCATAAACTACTATCCTGTTAATCCTTTAATCCCGGTTATCCTGATATGGCTAACGCCACGCTACGCTATCAGACAAATGCAATTTTCATCACCAACAAACCATCTATAAATTACTATCCTGTTAATCCTTTAATCCTGGTTATCCTGATTCTGACAAATACAAATTTCATCACCAAACAAACCATCTATAAATTACTATCCTGTTAATCCTTTAATCCTGGTTATCCTGATTCTGACAAATACAAATTTCATCACCAAACAAACCATCTATAAATTACTATCCTGTTAATCCTT
>NZ_JAQMTJ010000138.1:0-4892 GCF_028330815.1 Dolichospermum lemmermannii CS-548 | reverse complement strand
GTTTCACTTTATCACACCACGTCCCTTTTAATGCTACTTATTCTCATTAAGCATCTTAATTTTTGAATTGGCTTTAGTTATTATGTACTACTTTAAGGGCTTTTTTGATCTGTGACAGTTTGGGGTGCGGAATGTGGGTTCTAAGATTCCAGAAATAGGTGAAAAGATGGGAAAAGTTTGTTGAATGTTAAAGTCAAAGGCAAAATCAGGTATGTCATAGGTAATTAAATCAACCCCTGATTCTCCTAACAGAAGACTAATAGCGGTAGTTGGTGATGTGAGGATGGGAAAAGATAATCCCTCTAAACTTTTTAGTTTACTAATTAAACTATCTTTTGAAGACTTATTAGCTTGGCTTTCTGTATCTGTTTTTAGCTTACTCGTTGTTTTAGCACTATTTTGACTACTACCAGCAGTGCTACCAGGTTTTACACTAGCAGCAGCATCAGCTTCGTCTTTACTAGCGGCTTTGAAGTCGTCTAAGGAGTAACTACCAAAATCAATTGCAATAGCGTCTCCAGTAGAAGAATTATTGAGTAAATCTACTATTTCGGAAATTTTGGTAACGATGTCGGCAAATTTAATTGCTTTGTCTATTTTTTCTCGTTGGGCTTTTTGTTCTTTTGTTTCTTCGTTAGATTTAGGTTTATTTAAGGTTTTGGCAATTTCTAGAATAGAAACTCCGGGTTTTCCGTCTGTATCAAAGGTACTTTCGAGTCCGATATAGCCAAAGATTTTCGTATCGGCGTTGAGAACTTGAATGATTGGCTTGATGGGAGTGATAATTTTATCTGCTGTATCTATTACAGGTTTGACAACATCACTAATGAATCCTCCTAAGTCAACGGTAATATTATTGAAGTTAACACTTAAGCCATTACTTCCTGATTCGTCTTGATTACCGTAGTTAAATAGGGGTAAGTTAACGGCTAAATCAACGCCAACGGAGGGAAAGTTTGTATCATTATTAATGCTGGTTTCGGCTTTTAATCCTAGATTAGCTTCACCGGCAAATTTGTAGTTGAAGAGGTCTGAGAATTTGAGTTCTGGGTCGTCTTTGAAGTTGGCAAGCTCGGTGAGAGTGAGGCGACTACCATCATCTAAGAACTTTACGACTTGTGTATCAGTGCTGAGTTTATCATTATTGGGGCTGTATTTATTATCATTGTCGAAATCATAGTAGCTAATTTTTTTGCCTTGTTGATCGACAGTTTCTTTCGTAAGATCACCATAACTCTTTGTTGTGACATAATCTGCGCCTTTTAGAGCAATGTTATAGATATCGTTAATATCTAACGTATTACCTACAAAAGTTGTGTTATTTTCTTGGCTATTACCAGCAGCTTGTGAGAATGAAGCAAGTTTTGTCAACTGAGTATATAGTTGAGTGGCATAGCTATGGTTACTAGTGATAAATGATGCACCAGGTTGAGTTAAATCTGACCAATTTATAAATAAGTCTAAAGCTCCAAGATTACCATCAAAACCCAAGGTATTGCTGGTATGTAAAGCGACTACGCGAGTAGCATCAGTAGGATCTAAGCGATTTATTATTTCATCAAGAGTATTAGAAGAATCATTACTCAAAGTTGCCGGATTAAAATCAGACTCAAATAATGGACCAGCAGGATCTAGTCCCACAATACTATTAATAGAATTGCCTGTTAAAGTCTTATATCTTTCTCCGGCATTACCCATCACATGAGCGCCTAAGCTATGTCCAATAAGTTGCGTTTTGGTGGGATTTATACTTGCTGCTTGTAAAAAAGTAGCTAGTTCATCACCTATCTCATCTACTTTATTAGCGTTTGTTTGATAGTTTAAAGGACCACTTGCTTCTTCACTCCAATCCCATAAAATTACGTTTACACTTTGCCCCAAGGAATTAAAGTAATTATAGATGGAACTACCTAATTCTCGGAATTGTGGGTTTTCTCCAATAACAGTAGATTCAAAACCATGAGTAATGACAAAAGTAAACTTATTTGGATCAAATTTGTTAGAAGAATTATCAAAGTCTAATACCGTTTGGTTTTCGTCATTTGACAACAAATTAGCTGTAGCTTTATATGGTATTGTATACTCTTTAAAAGGATTTGGAGTAGGTTTTGTTTGTGTATTTGTTGAAGTAGAAACTCCGCCAGGAACGCTGGAAGATTCGACTGAGGCTGTTTTATAATTGAGATATTTTTCAGTTGCATCAAGTTTGCCATTACTGTTGGCATCAAGTTTGCCATTACTGTTGGCATCCAGAAAAGCAATTCCCGTACCTTGGACAAATTTTCCTTCTCCTTGGATGTTCTGATCGCCATCCAAAATCAGGTTATTATTTTTGTCCAGTTTCTTATCAACTTTTGTTTTTTCTCCTGAATCTGCTATTCCGTTTCCGTTGTCATCATAGTAATATTCAGATTTCTTGGCTACAATTTTCTTGACCAGTTTAAATGGCTTACCAAATTGCTTGTCATCAATGGTAAAAAGTTCGCCAGTATCTAATGTTCCATTACGATTAACATCAAAGTAGTATTTATTGTCTTTGGTTTTACGATAAATTCCCTCACCTTGAATGAAAGATTTTTCGTCATATACACCATTTTCATTCTTGTCAATCTTATTACCACTAGCAGGTTTTAATTCACTTTCAACAATACCTTTCTCGTTGATATTGGTGAAAGGTTCACTGCTATCCAACTGTCCATTACCATTGACATCAAAGAATTGAACTCCCTGAGAGTTATCTAAATCATTTAAACTAGCTTCAAAGCTAACTGCCAGCTTGGTGGGATTCTCATCATCGTCGGCAAAATCTAGTTTCAAGAAACCTAAGCTGCCTTGTCCTTCAAATTGATCTAAATCAACGGTAACATCTGTTTTAAAACTGGTTTTGTCTGTATCAATATAGAAACCAAAATCGTCATGCAAACCAAAACCGAGAGAGAAATTGTAGTTAAAGTTAGCTTGCAAATCCCCTTCTGTTGTTAAGCCAACGCCTAATGCTGGTATCCCTAAATCTGTGGAGAGAGGTATTTTAAAGAGTTCATAATTTTTGCTTATATCTAGTAGGACAGAGATTTCATTGCTAGTTACTTCTGTCTTAACTGTAAAAGCATTTTTGCCAAATGTTTTGCTGAGAACATTTTCGATGATTTCTTTTAGTTTTGAAGCGGTGAGATCTTCGGTTGAACTAATCGCATTTACTAAATCTTGACTAAAATCACCAATGGGATCTGGTGCAACTCCATCCAAGCTACCAATTAAGGGTAAGCTCAGATCATCCATACTATCTTGTAGTGATTTTAATCCTTCTCCCAGAGCGTCGGCAGTTCCTTTGGAGTCTATAATCCGGTCTACAACATGAATGGTTTGGTCAGGGACGAATAACCCCTTATAGGTTTTGTCATCACTGGTGACTGCATATTTAATAGAATCGGCGTGATAAATTCCGGGTTCGGAAACATCATCATTACTACCCTGAATAGTAACAGTTTGCAGTTTGTACCAGTCTGTGGGGTTGATGGTTAGAGTGGTGGTTTGTTTTGTTACTTTCTCAATAGTATGGGTGATGGGAATATTGATCTCTGTTCCTGATGTTGCACCTCTATCTTTAATAACTGCCTTGATAGCATAGTTACCATTTGCACCTTTATTAAGATTTGATATGACAACTTGTTGAAATTCTTGCCAATTACCATCAATATTAGCTTGTTGAATTCCATCCCATTTTTGTGCGGTAAAGGTGACTTGTTTTGTGTTGGCTAAATCCTTGGTAGTATCATTAGCATCATATAACTCAACAATCTGGTCTTTTGTTGGTTTCTGAGGTAGTTTAATTTCAAAGGCGACTGTATCCCCTTGATCTGTGAAAACTAGGCTTTTGAGTTCAACATTAAGATTGGAAATACCTGTTGTGTTAAATTTATAAACATCTTTGTCAACCTGAACATTAGTGGGATTGATGGGATTAATAAATTCAATTTCCGCACCTGGAGTTAGGGTTATCTTAACCTCGTTCGTAGGTTCGCTTAGAAGGGAGATTTCATAGGTAGCTGTTTCTCGTTCTCGAACGACGGTATGATTACCAACTTCTACAATACGGATTCCGGGGACATCATCATCCTGAATACTGAGGGTGGCTTTTGATGTATTTCCATCGGGATCTAACTTGCTATTAGTATTCTTGTCTTCACTTAAATCTAATTTACCGTTATTATTCTTGTCTTCGCCTGAATCTAATTTGCCATTAAGATTAGTATCTTCACTTAAATCTAATTTGCCATTAAGATTAACATCCTCACCTCCCAAGGTGTAAGTTGGATTTGTTGTGTTTACATCCGGGAGTAATTCAACAATGACGGTTTCTCCAGTAATTTTTGCTTTAGTAGTTGCTACACTAATACGGCTAACATCTGAAGCATCAACACTAACAATCAAGCTGCCTTGAGAGCCTTGCCAAGATACACCATTTTGAAGTTGTCCGTTGCTTAGTGAATTGACCTTATTAGTTAAAGTAGTTCCTGTTCCTTCGTTAGCTTGATAGTAAGCCACTAAGTTTGTTTCATTGCCATTGAGAGTCTTATCTTTGTTGGATTGGATATCTGTTTGGCTACGTGCCACATTCCAAATCCGAACTTCATCTATTTGTCCAGCAAAAAATCTTTCGCTTTCGCTACCTGTAGTACCTCTAGATCCAATTGCCCAATTATTATTAACTGAAACCGCACCTTTAGTATCTGAAGTTATGCTAACTTGGCTTCCATTCCGATATAATATCCAATTTGTTCCATCATAAACTCCCGCTAAATGCACCCATTGCCCTTGATCTTCTGTGGGAATTTTATAGATGGTTTTATGATCTGTTCCATCCCAAGAGCCTATCTGATATTCTCCATCAG
>NZ_JAQMTJ010000137.1:0-30429 GCF_028330815.1 Dolichospermum lemmermannii CS-548 | reverse complement strand
TTAGGTTCAACAGGGTTTTATCTTGCTCACGAGTTAAAAATACCCTTAAACGAGCGCCCATATTTTAATCACCTCAGTAGATTGATTTTCCGTATTTACTTATCTTTACATAGTTTGATTTCTTTGCGCCGACTTACTTACTTCTCACTGGCGGCGGCTACCTTTGAATCTCTGCGAGATGTCTTTAGTAAAATTGTTACTAACAAAGGCGATCGCCCTTTAGATGAATATTTAGTTGCTTGGGGATTAAGAGCTTTTACCCTGATTATTTATATCCCTTGGTTATTATTATCTCCCCAACCTATTCCTGATATTGGCAAAGATTTTTGGTGGGCTTTGTTAGCAGATGCCACTTTATCTACAGTTGGCGGCATTTTATATATGAGGGCTTTACGCTTAGGAGATTTGTCATTAACTGTTCCCTTAATGGGTTTTTCTCCCCTATTTTTAGTGATAGCTTCTCCCTTTACTCTGGGAGAACTGCCGAATAATATACAGATAATTAGTATTAGTTTAATTTGTCTAGGTGCTTATTTTTTGAATTTAAAACCCAAAGAAAATAACTATTTTGCCCCTTTATTATCTATAATCAATACCCAATCATCGCGGTTAATGATTATAGTAGCAGCACTCTGGGCATTAACAACATCCCTTGACAAAATAGGAGCTAAAAATTCTTCTCCTTTGGTATTTTCGGCTGCTTTGTATTTTTGTACAGCATTAATGATGTTACCGATAGTTGTGGTTTTCTCGCCCAATTGGTTTTTTCAGCTAAGAACAAATTTTTCTAAATTGGTTTTATTGGGAAGTTTGAAAGCAGTGGATATGTGGTGTCATGTAACTGCTGTAGGGTTAACTGTAGCAGCTAATTCTGTTGCTGTCAGACAAACTAGCCTATTGATGGGTGTAGGATTCGGTTATCTGATATTTAAGGAAAAAAACATCAAAACAAGGTTGTTCGGTAGTGCAATTATGGTGTTAGGAATTTGTTTATTAACTTTCGCACACTACTAACTATAATTTACGCTCTCGATTAATCCTGATAATCCTCAAATCCTGGATACCCTATTGATGAAATAAACCTGCTTCTACATGAAAAAAATCTCCCAGTTTTTGAGCTAATTCTAGAGTTATTTTCTCTTTTCCATTTAAAATGTTATCAACAAGGCTTTTTGAACCCAAAACAGCTTGTAAATCAACTTTATTTTTACCAGATTCATCCAAAAGGAATAATAGCATAGATTGAGGATTATTTTGTTGATTAATCTGATAATATTCTTGTTCAAATTTTTCTATTAAAGTAATTAATAATTGATAAAGTTCATCTTCTTCAGCACTGCGTTTTCGGTGCATTAAATCTTCGACAATAACTAAAGCTTGTTCATTTTCTGCTTCAGTCTTAATAATTTTGGGAAGATATGTTGTTAATAATTCCTTGTATTTCTCTGGATTAAAAGTAAGGGTCATTTTTCCACTTGTCCTTATCGTATTTTGCGTGAGTGAGGATATATTTAATATAAATTAGTTTACCTTCGTAATCTATGCTAACAATCAAACGGTATTTATTGCCTTTAATATTGAAAACTGTAAAATTTCCAACAGCTTCAGCTTTCGGAAACACCTGCTGTACTTCAACTAAGTTTGACCATTTAGCTTTACTAGTAATCTTATACCAGTTGTTTAGTGATTCCTGACAATCTGCATGATTTTCTGCATATTCTCTGACTATTCTAAAACTAATAACGTGCATCTTCCTGTTTATTTGGTTTACCAAATTTTACTCATATTCAAAACAAACCCTGATAAAATAGGATCACAATTAACAGTATCAGGATTTTCCAAACATTCCTCTATTTGTCCAGGACGATAAATATAAACTCGACGATTTTTGCGGTCAATTAATAAACCTAATTGGATTCCTGGTTCTTGCATATATTCCTGCATTTTATCTTTTAAAGGCTGCAAATTATCAGAATTTGACCTTAATTCAATGACAAAATCAGGACAAATAGGTGCAAATTTCTCTTGTTGTGTAGGTGTGAGTTGATTCCATCTTTCTAACTTTACCCAAGCAGCATCAGGAGAACGTTTCGCACCGGTAGACAGTGTAAATCCTGTACTAGAATCGAAACAAATACCTGTGTTATCTTTTTCTGACCAAACATATAATTGTCCAGCTAAGTTAAAATTACGATTTCCTGTTTCTGAACCTGCGGGTGACATAATTGATATATCTCCAAATTTATTTCTCTCAATTCGTAAATCACGGTTTAGTTGACAAAATTCAAAAAATTGATCATCTGTCATTGATGAAGGCATTTGTAACATTAAGGGAGATGAAAGCATGATAGTTTCCTTCTGTTTATTTGGTTTACCAAATTTTACCCATATTCAAAACAAACCCTGGTAAAATAATATCACAACTCACAGTATCAGGATTTTCTAAACATTCCTCTATTTGTCCAGGACGATAAATATAAACCCGGCGATTTTTGCGGTCAATTAATAAACCTAATTGGATTCCTGGTTCTTGCATATATTCCTGCATTTTATCTTTTAAAGGCTGCAAATTATCAGAATTTGACCTTAATTCAATCACAAAATCAGGACAAATAGGTGCAAATTTCTGTTGTTGTGCAGGTGTAAGTTGATTCCATCTTGCTAACTTCATCCAGGAAGCATCAGGAGAACGTATTGCACCTGTGGAAAGTGTAAATCCCGCACTAGAAGAAAAGCCAATTCCTGTACCATTTTGATCTGACCAAATTGCTAACTGTCCAATAATATGAAATTCTCGATTTCCCGTTTCTGAATCAACAGGTGGCATAATTAATATATTTCCAAATCTATTTCTCTCAATCCGTAAATCACGGTTTAGTTGACAGAAATCAAAAAATTGACCATCTGTCATTTGCATTGATGAGGGAAAATGTAATATCAAAGGTGATGAAATCATAATTATTTCCTCCATCTGAAATTAAAATCAATTTTACCACAAGCCGTTGCTGAAATTAGTTAATATATAGTTACCAACGGTTGAGCAATTAAAAGCAGAATTAAACGCAGATTTCGTGGAAATTCCCTATAGAATATAAGATACAGGAATTAAACAAAGGGTAAATATGCGATTACTACATACAATGCTGCGGGTAGGTAATTTAGAAGAGTCCTTAACATTTTACTGTGATGTACTGGGAATGAAGTTACTCCGCCGGAAAGATTATCCAGCGGGAGAATTTACCCTGGCTTTTGTCGGTTATGGAGAAGAAAGTGATCATTCAGTTTTAGAACTCACCCACAACTGGGGCGTAGAAAAGTATGATTTAGGTAGTGCCTATGGTCATATCGCCTTGGGTGTGCATAATATTTACGCTACCTGTGAGACCATTGGACAACTGGGTGGTAAAGTAGTCCGAGAACCAGGACCAATGAAACATGGTTCAACGGTAATTGCTTTTGTGGAAGATCCAGATGGTTATAAAGTTGAATTGATTCAATTAAAAACTCCAGAATAATTTAGGGTAGAGGGTAGGAAGATAACTTCTTTATCCATTACCCAATTCCCCCCTAAACTTAAATTACAAGTCTAAAATCTAAAATTTTACAAATGCAGCCTACAGATCCTGATAAATTTACTGATACAGCCTGGGAAGCGGTAACAAAATCCCAAGACGTGGTTCGTGCTTATAAACAACAACAATTAGAAGTTGAACATTTAATTATCGCCCTTTTAGAAGAACCTACCAGCCTAGCTACAGCCATTCTCACCCGTGCGGAAGTTGATTCTGTCCGATTCAAACAACAACTAGAGGCTTTTACCCAACGTCAACCAAAGGTTGGAAAAAGTGATCAACTTTACCTGGGGCGAAATTTAGATTTACTTTTAGATAAAGCCGATGAAATTAGAGCCAAAATGAGAGAGGAGGAAATCTCAGAAGGGCATATAATTTTAGCGTTTGGTAATGATGAACGGGTTGGTAGAAGATTATTTAAAAGCTTAAATATAGATATTGCTCAAGTAGAACTTGGGGTTAAATCGGTTCGCGCTACTCCCCAAATCAAAGCATCTCCAAAAGCAGAAGCGGATGTGCAAGAGGAAGCTTTAAAAAGATTTGGACGAGATTTGACAGAACAAGCAAAAGCAGGAAAATTAGATCCTGTGATTGGGAGAGATGATGAAATTCGCCGGGTAATTCAGGTATTGTCTCGACGTAGTAAAAATAACCCTGTGTTAATTGGTGAGCCAGGAGTTGGCAAAACTGCGATCGCTGAAGCATTAGCCCAAAGAATGGTAAATGGCGACGTTCCTGAGTCTTTAAAGAATCGCCAATTGATTTCCTTGGATATCGGTAGTTTGATTGCAGGAGCAAAATACAGAGGTGAATTTGAAGACCGTTTAAAGAATGTCCTCCGTGAAGTTACGGAATCAAACGGGCAAGTAGTTTTATTTATTGATGAACTGCATACCGTAGTCGGGGCTGGTTCTAATCAACAAGGATCAATGGATGCCGGAAATTTGCTTAAACCTATGTTGGCGCGGGGCGAGTTGCGTTGTATTGGGGCAACTACCTTAGATGAATATCGCAAATTTATTGAAAAAGATGCAGCATTAGAAAGACGTTTTCAACAAGTATATGTAGATCAACCAACAGTAGAAAATACAATTTCGATTTTGCGAGGTTTAAAAGGGCGTTATGAAGTGCATCATAACGTCAAAATTTCCGATTCCGCTTTAGTGGCTGCTGCAATCTTATCAGCGCGTTACATTGCCGATAGGTTTCTACCAGACAAAGCTATTGACTTAGTTGATGAAGCCGCAGCGAAATTAAAAATGGAGATTACATCCAAACCTGCGGAATTAGAAACCATTGACCGGCGTTTGATGCAGCTAGAAATGGAAAAGCTGTCATTATCTGGAGAAGAACAGAGTATTTCTCCAACTAGAGAACGATTAGAACGAATTGAACAAGAAATTGCCAGTTTAACAGTTAAACAGCAAATATTTAATGAACAATGGCAAGGGGAAAAGCAGATTTTAGAATCTATCAGCGGGTTAAAAAAAGAAGAAGACGCAATGCGAGTACAAATTGAACAAGCAGAGCGTGATTATGATTTAAATAAAGCTGCTCAATTGAAGTATGGTAAGTTAGAAGGTGTGCAAAGAGAACGAGAAGTCAAAGAAGCGAAACTTTTAGAAATGCAAACCCAAGGTTCAACTTTGTTGCGCGAACAAGTCACCGAAGCCGATATTGCCGAAATTGTCGCTAAATGGACAGGAATCCCCGTAAATCGGCTTTTGGAATCAGAACGGCAAAAATTACTGCAATTAGAAAGTCATTTGCATGAACGGGTAATTGGTCAAGAAGAAGCCGTTTCCGCCGTCTCTGCGGCGATTCGTCGCGCCCGTGCAGGGATGAAAGACCCCTCTCGTCCCATCGGTTCATTCTTGTTTATGGGACCAACTGGAGTGGGTAAAACCGAACTCGCCCGCGCCTTAGCTCAATTTCTCTTTGATTCGGATGATGCTTTGGTGCGTTTGGATATGTCCGAGTACATGGAAAAACATTCAGTTTCCCGCCTTGTGGGTGCGCCTCCCGGATATGTGGGTTATGAAGAAGGGGGACAACTTTCCGAAGCGATTCGCAGACATCCTTATTCAGTAGTGCTGTTAGATGAAGTGGAAAAAGCCCATCCCGATGTATTTAATATTTTGTTGCAGGTATTGGATGATGGTAGAGTTACTGATTCTCAAGGACGGGCTGTAGATTTTCGGAATACTGTCATAGTCATGACTAGCAACATTGGTAGTGAACATATTTTGGATGTATCTGGGGATGATTCCAAGTATGATTTAATGCGTAATAAGGTGATGGAAGGTTTGCGAAGTCACTTCCGTCCCGAATTTCTCAACCGCATAGATGACTTAATTCTTTTCCACGCTCTTAATCGTTCAGAAATGGGGCATATTATCCGTATTCAACTCAAACGGGTGGAAAATCTGCTCAAAGAACAAAAAATCTCTTTCGAGATATCTCAAGCCGCTTGTGATCATCTTGTGGAAGCTGGTTATGATCCTGTTTATGGCGCACGTCCATTAAAACGCTCAATTCAGCGCGAGGTAGAAAATCCTCTGGCTACGAAGTTACTGGAAAATACTTTTGTTTCTGGTGATACTATCATCATTGATAAGGCTGAAACTGGGTTAAGTTTTAGTAAAAAACTTTAAGCATTTTCATTAGTAAATAGGGGGCTTTCTATGGAATTGATTTCTTCTTTAGGGATTACAAGTTCGCAATATCTTTCCAAGGAAAGATTTATTAGTTATCATCATCAGTCGCGGTTATTGTTTTCCTTGGGTAGTCAAGTTAAAAATGTTCTAGAAATTGGTATTTTTAATTCTTTGCTTACAGAAATACTCCGACAAAATAACTATAACGTAACTACGGCGGATATTGATCCTAGTCTCAAACCAGATATAATCTTGGATTTGACGGCGGACTTTATACTACCACAAGACAAGTTTGATGCAATTGTTCTGTTTCAGGTATTAGAACATTTTCCTTATGAAAAATCTGAATTAGCATTGCAAAAACTCGCCGCAATTACTAAGAAATATTTGGTGATTTCGATTCCCAATACTACTCAATATCTATCATTGCAAATCAAAACTTCTTTTCTACTTAAAGCCAGACATTTACTCTGGGAAATTCCCCAATTTTGGAGTACAACACCACTTTGTGATGAACATTATTGGGAATTGGGATTGAAAGGATATCCCAAAAAGCGGTTTTTGGAATCTGTTGCTAAAGCTGGTTTGATAATGAGGGAAGAATATGTTGATCCTACTTTCCCATATCACTACTTTTTGATCTTAGAAAAAATATGAGTGCGATCGCTTGTCTAATACCAATTCTGTATAAAGATGCCCCAAATTTAGAAAGGAACGAACCACAGAGGCACAGAGAACACAGAGGAGGAAAAGACAAGGTTACAAAATTCAACGCAGCTTCATAAAGAAATGGTATAAGATCATGAGAATATCCTTATTTATTTACTCGGTTTTCTTTTTGGTGGGACGTTTCCGTTCTGATTTCTTCTTGAAACCTACTGCTTGGGCTGCATCACTATCTGACCCGAATTGACCTTTTACTGCTTCTTTCATGGCTAAAACAGCATTATGGAACTCCCATTCTGCTTGTTTGGCTGCGTCTGCGGACGCTTTAAATAATGCTTGTTTTTCGGTTTCTTCTTGTTGTCTTGTCACCATTTCTGCATAAGCTTTTTGTAATGCTTCCGGTGTGGCTGCTACACGAGCAGTAGTATAACCGGAGACGGCTTTGAGTCCGTTGTAAGAATCTATGTCTTGCTGGAGGTTGCTAGGGGTGATGCGGCGGGTAGTATCTGGTGCTGGCATGATAACTTTGTTGTTGAAAATATTTGTATCAGTTTACTATACAATGTTTATTTATGGCAAGACGTTATTTAGATTTTTTATTTGAGTAGATTTGGATTGCTAACCAATGCTTGTGTATTGATATCTAATCTTTTTGTTTTTTATGCAATGCTTAAAGAATAAATGACAATGGTTTAAAATTGCAATTTAATCTTTTTCGCATTGCTAACATTAAGTCATCAGCTATCTGTTTCTTGTGGTTTCTGTTGCTTTAACCAAGTTTCTAAATCAGCAACTTGTGAGAAATCTAACAAAGCATCTGCTAAATTTTCCAGTTGTTCTATAGACAATAATTGAATTTGCTCGATTAATGATAATTTAATTTCACCAAATCGGCGATTTATTAGCCGTAAAACTAGACGTTCTTCTCCTTTTTGTTCTCCTTCTAGTCTAGCTTGTTCTTTATCTCGTTGATAAAATGGTGCTAACCGCATAATTAACTCCTTATCTTCTGGTTCTGAACTTTTATTGATCTGTAAAGTCTGTTGGAGGTTGTAAAGCAATTCTAACGTTGCTTATTGGAATGGGTAATTAGTTGGTAATGTTTCTAATTCATCAATTGCTCTTTTTTGTACTGTTTCCCGTCCTAATAGTCTTAACCATAGGGTTTCGGGTGTACGTGGTAATTGATGAATGGCGACAATGGCTGTATTCAAGTAATCTGCTAAAAAGTAGATTCCTGCTGGCCAATTGGGGTTTTCTATGGCTCTAAAGCCCGATAATAGGGTTTGTGATGCTGTTGGTGTCAGAACCCATAGTTTAGGTGTTTCTATGGTAGCTATGGGGTTTTTATTCCGTTTTGCTTCTCGTTGTAATGCACCTCTCACTTCTAATGATTTTAACAAACAATCACAGATTTCTTCTTTGCTTGCTGGATTGCGAAAGGGTTCAAAGATAGCAGGTGTAGCTGCTAGTTTACCTAACAATCCTAATATCTCGATGTCGGCGGTTTGTGTGCTGACGGGGGAAAATAATACATCTATTTCCCTGATTTCTCCAGCTAAATGGCTGGGTGCTTCAACTTGTCCAAAGGGTTTTAGTAGTTCTTCTAAATAGTCTTTGGCGAATTGGTCATGGATAAAGCGGGTCACAATTGGTTCTATTTAGATTCTGAAGATAGATTTTGTTGATTAAGTTTACAATAACAGGTATTAAATCATAAAATAAAAACTATAATTAAGTAAGACTACAAATAAAAACAATCCTTAAATTACTATACAATAAACAGGTACTAAAAATAAAATGCCAAAAACAAACATCATTAATCCAGAACAGTCTTATACTTTTGCTGATTATTTTAAACTTAACTTTGCTCCACAAGATATTTTAGCTTATTTTAATGTTTCTCTTCAACGTCGCTCTTTAAAATTACCTCAATCTACTCATACTTTTGATCGTTTAACTGATCTAAAAGCACGTATTGAAGAAGTTTTACCTCGTCTTAGTTTGACTAGTGAAATGGCCAGAAGGGAATTTCTTATTGCTCCAGTTTTAACGGACGTACTGCACTATACTCAAGCTACGCTTAATATTGAATATCCGATTGTTGTTAATAATCAATTAAAAGGTTCTTTAGATTATTTAATGCAAAATTGCCAAGTTTTTCTAGTTGTTGAAGCTAAAAATGAAGACTTAGAAAAAGGTTTTTTGCAATTAGCAATTGAACTAATTGCTCTTGATCAATGGATTGAATCAGACAAGAATATTTTACACGGTGCAGTTTCTACAGGCAATATTTGGCAGTTTGGGCAATTTGATCGTCTGTCTCGTACAGTAACTCAAGACCTTGATTTATATCGTGTTCCGGCTGACTTGGAGGATTTATTACGAATTTTAGTGGAAATTTTGGAATCTTAATGATTTTTATACTACTTCATTTTAAAAATTATTTAAGATAGTTCTTCCTTATCAAGTTGAGGATAACATATTTTAAATGAGATGTCAATAAGTTTATTATCTTTTTTCGGGAGTTAATGTTTTATTGTTTTGGTGTATTGGTTGATGATTTTTTTCGCGCAAAGTCGCAAAGGAGCAAAGGGTTATTTTGTCTATTTGCGAGATAGTTCTTCATTATTAAGTTCAGGATAACATATTTTAAATGAGATGTCAATAGGTTTATTACCTTTTTTCGGGAGTTAATGTTTTATTGTTTTGGTGTATTGGTTGATGGTTTTTTTCGCGCAAAGTCGCAAAGGAGCAAAGGGTTATTTCGTCTATATTTATTTAACTCAAGCATAAGCTTATTCAGGATTTTAGTAATTTACTAAGTATTTTGACACTTGTAATCCTGTAAATCCTATAATCCTGGACATCCTGATTCAGACAATTTTATGATTGCATTACAAACCTGTTTTTATGTATCGCCATCAGATGCTTCTGTTTGCTGTTGCAAAGATTCTCGAATAGATGACAATAGTTCAGGATTATTTTCTATTCTTTCTAGTAAGGTTAACGCTGTTTCATTATTAAGTTCAGGAAGGTTTGCTTGTTGTGCAAGCACTTGGAGAATACCAAACAAAGTTTCTATATTACAATGTAAAAGTTCCGTTATATACAAGCTTTTTACTGTAACTGCTGCATTTTGCGTATTAGGATGTTCATTACCTAATCTGTTTTGACATATTACCAATGCTTGTTTAGCTAAATTTTCAGCTTCTGAATATTTACCTTGAGACTCATACAATAATGCCAAATTATTCAAACTGGTAGCAACAGAGGGATGATCATCACCTAATTGGCGTTTTTCGATATCTAAAGATTGCAAATAAAGAGGTTCAGCTTCGTTATAACGTCCTTGTGAGTCATACAATAATGCCAAATTATTTAGATTGGTAGCAACATTGGGATGATCATCACCTAATTGGCGTTTATAGATATCTAAAGATTGCAAATAAAGAGGTTCAGCATCATTGTAACGTCCTTGAGATTTATACAATGCTGCTAAACCATTTAAACTGGTAGCAACATCGGGATGATCATCACCTAATTGGCGTTTTCTGATATCTAAAGATTGCAAATAAAGAGGTTCAGCATCGTTGTAACGTTCTTGTAACCTGTACAGTTCTGCCAAATTATTCAAACTTTGTGCGACATCAGGATGGTCAGTACCTAATTGGCGTTTTCTGATATCTAAAGATTGCAAATAAAGAGGTTCAGCATCATTGTAACGTCCTTGTGACCTGTACAATCCTGCCAAATTATTCAAACTGGTAGCAACATCGGGATGATCATCACCTAATTGGCGTTTCCAGATATCTAAAGATTGCAAATAAAGAGGTTCAGCATCATTGTAACGTCCTTGAGAATAATACAGGAATGCTAAACCATTTAAACTGCGAGCAAATTCAATATCTTCATTACTTGCACACCAAGCAATCATCTTTTTGAGATGTGGTTCAATTAAATTGAATATTTCCAGGTTGGTTGATTGATCAATATTACTAGCAACATCAGCAAAAACATCACAAAATGCTTGTTTGATTTGGCTATAGTTAGAATGTTGTTCGAGATGTTGACTAAAATAGTCGTGAATAAGTAAATGTAAATTATAAATATCTTCTTCAATAGTCATCACTAGATGCAGATAGCATAGAGAGTTTAACCAACGGTCTTTTAAATTATCATGATTAAATAATTCACCTTGCAACTGTTGATAAATTCTTGTCACAAAATCCCAACGAATAGGAGAAGGTGCGAATGCTCCCAGAATACAAGCAAGATATCGTTCCTCTTCGTCCAATTCATCCCAACTCAAATCAAATGCAGCTTGTAGATTTTTCATTGCTTGCATTTCCATAGGCATCCTTTTGGGTGAAAGTGAAGGATGCTTAATTTTTTCTTTTAACTTATTACGCATTTCTAACAGCGAGAGTTGCTGATATTTTTTGTTTTTTAGGTAATATGCCACCAATTCTAAAGCTAAAGGCAAATATCCCAATTCTTTACAAAGTAGTTTAGCTTGTTCTGGTTCTGCATCAATTCTTTCTTGTTTAATAATTGAGGCTAATAAATCTACTGCTGCATCTTCTGACAATACTTGTAATTCTAATTTTTCTATAATATCTGTTTCAGGATTTTCCCGCGAAGTCATCAATAACCGCACATAACCTAAATCTTCTGGTGGTAAATAGGTTTTGATGTCAGCTAACCCAGATACATCATCAAGAATCAATAATACATTTTCTGTTTGGTATTTCCATTGTTGCCAACAATTCGTTACCATTTGTTGAGTAGATAAATCTGCTGGTAAATCGGCTTTAAATCTCCATTTAGTCAATGCGATAATTTCCGCAGCCATATTTTGCCTATCTCTGGCATCAATATAATAGACTCCACCTGTAAAGAATGATGTACATTCTGTTAAATTGGCATATTCTCGCACAAGTCCAGTTTTCCCAACTCCACCCATACCAGAAACAACACAAACATTTTTACCACCTTGCAATAATTGATGGAGTTTTTCTAATTCCTCTTCGCGTCCAAACAGTCCACCCTCACGGGGTTGTGGTGGTGTGAAGGGGTTTCCTTCTAGTTGTGTAGGTTGGGAGGAAAAGATGTTAGTTTGAACATTGTTATCGCCGGATTGTGTAATTTCTATGTGTTTGTCAATGTGGTTAAAGTTCATAGGAAAATTGTAATTAAAAAGTAATTTATCTCGTTCCCAGTCTCCGACTGGGAATGCTATCATCGAGGCTCTGCCTCTGCTATTTCTGCTATTATTGAAGTCAGAGACTTCTAGAGTTCATTCCCATACAGAGTATGGGAACGAGAAAAGACTTAATTTGACTATTTTGTCTATATAGCATTTTCTAAAATTAAATTAATAGCTTGTTGTAATATCATTTCCTTATCTACCATTGCTGCTAATTCTTCAGTTTCATATTTACCTTCAAATGCTTCTTTGGCTGCACCATTCAATGACAATTCATAAGCATCTTCTAAAGTTTCTCGCAATTCTTCAGTTGTAAAGTACATTCCCCCAGATTTACGACGTTTGTTTGTGCGTTGAATTTCTTTCACTGCATTAGCAATAGACAAATTCCATGATCTGGTTGTCCGTTTTTCCGTAGCTTGCTTAATTAAATGCAGAAGAATAATTTTGCCAAAACTGAAAATCTTATTCAATTTATCATCTTTGCTCATTTCAGTCATCTCTTCAACTAGCAGCAATGCACCAGGAATATTGCCATTAATCAGTAATTGTTGAAGTTCTAGTAATTCTTCCATAACTCAAACCTCCTGAATTAAATTTCTCACTTCAAAACTTCTACCCCAATATGTGTGAGATAAAATTCCTCACCCTCTGACTCACGTAAAGCATCCAAATAAGCATCAATACCACGAGGTGAGGGAATTGATTCGCTATCTTGAAGATGAAAAACTAAAGCTGAACGCATATTCTCTAAAGTTATTGTCAGTGTTTCACCTGTAGCAATACAACCCCACACATCAGGAGAGTATGCGGAAAATCCTGTTTCAGTTCTTTCTAAAACGATCAGATACTTATCCATTATTTGAGTCCTGCTTGTCTGAGAATGCTTCCTAACGTTCCTTTCTTGACATCATCACCCATTTTCCCTGATACTGTTACCTTACCTAATTTGATGGGATGTTTAAACTGACGATGACTACCTTCTGTTGTTACCAAATACCAACCATCTGATTCAAGTAAATTAATAACTTCTCGTATTTTCATCATAAGTTCAGAAGTTACTAAAGTTGTTATTTTGAGTATTGCCGGTACCAGCTTGGGAAATATTAATCTGTTTACCAATAATATTAATTGTGCCACCAGCTTTCACTGCTTGATACTTTTCCTGAAATGTGGTATTTTCCTCTGTGTCAGCAGTAGCAACTAATTCCGCAAAAATCGGATTTGAGGGAATTTGTTGTAAAACTTCTGAATTGAGAGATAATACTTCTGGATTACCTGTTTCTAAAGCTGCTGCTGTTTCTGGGGAATGCTTGCGAATGACAGCAAGCGCTTCACCAACCTTTTGCATGAGAAAATCACTAAAATTTTCACCCTGTTTCTGTAACACTCCAGTGAGAAATATGGTAGTAATGGCAGTAACTAAAGTTATCGGTTCCATAGAATTATTCCTCAAGATAGTTGAATATACTTAATTTTTATTATAAATGCCTAAAACCATCAACAATAATCCTGGTAGTGTAATCCGAATCATAATGAAGAGGTATTCCTGACCCCAAAAGCGATAAAATCACGGAAAAATGATTTTCATAAAATATATCTGCAAGTAAAACCGACGGATAACTATGTTAGAACAAGGCAATATCAGTATTCATACCGATAATATTTTCCCGATTATCAAGAAGTCTCTCTACTCAGATCATCAAATCTTCTTGCGGGAACTGGTATCCAACGCAGTAGACGCTATCCAAAAGTTAAACATGGTATCCCGTGCTGGGGAATACAATGGGGAAATTGGTGAACCAGAAATTACCATTAGCATTGATAAAGACAACAAAATCCTCTCCATTACTGATAATGGCATTGGAATGACAGCAGAGGAAGTCAAAAAATATATTAACCAAGTTGCTTTCTCTAGTGCTGAAGAATTTATTCACAAGTATGAAGGTAAAGCAGATCAACCAATTATCGGTCATTTCGGTTTAGGTTTCTATTCTTCCTTCATGGTAGCGAAACAGGTGGAGATTGATACTCTTTCCTATCAAGAAGGCGCACAAGCTGTGCGTTGGACTTGTGATGGTTCACCTAAGTTTGTTTTAGATGAATCTCCTCGCACCACTCGCGGAACTACGATTATTCTCACATTGGAAGGAGAAGAAGAGGAGTTTCTCGAACCCGCACGAATTAGGAATCTTGTCAAGACTTACTGCGATTTCATGTCAGTTCCCATTAAAATGGATGGGGAAGTTTTAAATAAACAAAAAGCTGCATGGCGTGAATCTCCCAGTAATCTTAAAGAGGAAGATTATTTAGAGTTTTACCGCTATTTGTATCCTTTCCAAGAAGAACCCTTGCTGTGGGTACATTTGAACACAGATTATCCCTTTGTGATTAACGGGATTTTGTATTTCCCGAAAATGCGTCCTGATGTAGATGTTACCAAAGGACAAATTAAATTATTCTGCAATCAGGTGTTTGTCAGTGATAACTGTGAGGAAATTATTCCCCAGTTTTTAATGCCCATGCGGGGCGTGATTGATAGCACTGATATACCTTTGAACGTTTCTCGAAGTGCATTACAAGGCGATCGCACTATTAAGAGAATAGGAGATTATATCGCCAAAAAAGTCGGCGATAGACTCAAAGAATTATACCGCGATAACCGCGAACAATACGTAACAGCCTGGAAAGACTTGGGAACATTCGTGAAATTTGGCGTTCTCAACGATGATAAATTCAAAAAACAAGTTGAAGACATCATCATCTTCCGTAGCACAGCCAAATTAGAAGCCCCTGTAGCCGACACCGCAGCCGTTGAAGTTCAATCTACCGATGGTGATGCGTGGCAAGATGTTACCCCAGCAAACGCGACCAGCATCCCCTACACCACCCTCAAAGAATACCTAGAACGGAACAAAGAACGTCACGAAAACAAGGTATTCTACAGCACCGATGCAGCTACTCAATCCACATACATAGAACTGCACAAAAATCAAGGTTTAGAAGTCCTCTTTATGGACTCCTTCATTGATACCCACTTCATTAACTTCCTAGAACAAGAATATCGAGATGTCAAATTTACACGGGTAGACTCTGACCTCGATAATACCCTCCTCGATGACAAAACCAGCGAAATTGTTGACCCCACCACCAACAAGACCAAAGGAGAAGTCATTAAAGAACTATTTGAGAAAGCCCTCAACAAGCCAAAACTCAACATCCGCACCGAGTCCTTAAAATCAGATGACCCACAGGGAACACCACCTGCAATGGTATTATTACCCGAATTTCTCCGGCGGATGCGAGAAATGAGTGCTATGATGCAGCAACAAAACGCTGAATTTCCCGAAGAACATATTTTACTAGTAAATACTGCTCACCCGTTAATTCAAAACTTGGTTAATCTCAGTCAAGGTAGTATTATTCAGGGTGATGGTGAATCCCCCTCCAGTCAATTAGTTAATATGATGTGTCAGCACGTTTACGATTTGGCACTTATATCGCAAAAAGGCTTTGATGCAGATGGGATGAAATCCTTTGTCGAACGTTCTAATGACGTACTCACCAAGCTAACAGAACAAGCCAGCAAATAAACATCTGCTGGTAAATGTTGTAGTAGAGACGTTCCATGGAACGTCTCTACACGGGCTTATATTTTGGTTCTTGCCTTTGCCAATGTTTTCCAGTCATCTAGCCTGGTTTGCAGATATAATAGGAAGGTTGTCTTTAAATAACACTCTAGGAGATACTTATTATGTCCCGTCGTTGTCAACTAACTGGTAAAAAAGCCAATAACGCTTGTTCCGTTTCCCACTCCAACCGTCACACCAACCGTCTACAACACGTTAATCTGCAAAACAAGCGGGTTTGGTGGGCTGCTGGTAACCGTTGGGTAAAATTGAAACTTTCCACCAAAGCTATCAAAACCTTAGAATTCAAAGGTTTAGACGCAATGGCAAAAGAAGCAGGAATCAACCTCAACCATTACTAAATAGCAGGGAATAGGGAACAGGGAACAGGAAACAGGGGAAGGAAAAGTTTTTTGATTATACTTCTTTTCTTTCTTCTTTCTAACTCCTGACTCCTGACTCCTGACTCCTTTCATTAAACACTTTTTAAGTTAATTATACCTCGATCAAAAATTCTATTTTTAGTATCAATACCACTCACTTCCATTCTATCTGCGTACACATCATAGGCTGCAAAACTCAAATCACTGGTTGAATATTCTGTCCATTGAGAACGGCCAACCGGACGATTACCTGCACCAGCGCCACAGATTAAATAGGTAGTTCCATTAATAGCGCGAGTTCGTTCATAATTATGTTCATGACCATTGATATAAAGCTGAACATTGTATTTTTCAAACAAAGGAGTAAAGGTTTTAATAAAACTTTTATTATTCCCATAATGACCAGATGAATAAATAGGATGATGACCAAAAACAACTTTCCAAGGGGCTTTACTCAGACTTAATTCTTGATCTAACCAAATTAATTGATTTTTCCAATCAGCATTACCATTAGTATCTAAAGCAAAAAACTGAACTTTATTTTGACTAAATGTGTAATAACGTCCCTGCATATTAAAACCAGGATATTTAACTTGGGGAACACCATTATCAGTGCGAATATCATGATTACCTAAACAAGCATGAAACTTGACACCATTTTTTAGTAAAGCTTGATAGGGACGTTCAAAAACTTCATTTATTTTCTCAATTTCCCCATTATTATAGATATTATCACCAGCTAAAACTACTAAATTGTATGGATTTTGCTGATGATAAAAATTCATAGCATTTGCTACAGCATATTGTCCTTTTGTGCCAGTTCCCGTATCAGCAACGGAGACAAAACGCAATAATAAATCTTTTTTGACTGGGTTAGCCGCCATTGCTGATTCTATGAGAGAATTTGTATTTAATAATTTCCCACCCAAAAATCCAGATCCTATGGTGCTGATTCCACTTAAAAACAAAAATTGACGACGGCTAATATTCATAATTCATTAAATGGCACAATAGATGATTATAGTCAAAATACAGCACTTTCCGGTGTTATGAGGTACTTATGTAGCGGGCAAGATGCCCGCACTACAAGAGTTTCATAATTCAAGTTTGTACCTCATTAGAGCGAAATCTGCTGTATGTTTTCTCTGTTTTTGATTCGCTAATTTGGGTAAAAGTTCCATGTCAGGAGAAAAACGTAGAAAACCAAGAAATGAACCCGCAGCTATACTTTATCAAAAAAATCAACCAATTTGGAAAACGACAATTATCCAAGTTTTGCGGGGAACAATTGGTGTTTTAGAAACTACAGTAGTGAAACTGGAGACAGAAACACCCGCTGATACTCAGAAAAAAACTCATTTTTTATCGCGTTGGGATGGATTTTTAAGGACATTCCGCTTATTTTTACCATCAAATATATCTAACAATGTGTCAGATACGGTGCTGACAGGAATTTTTGCTGTAATTTTTGTGGTGACAATAGGGATAAGTACATTTACATTTATTCCTAAATCTGCTGAAGTTGCAACTGTCCCCCCAGTAGAGGAAATTAACACACTAACCCCAGTTAGAGAACCAGAACCGACTCCAACCCCAGTTAGAGAATTAACACCTGAACAAACTTTACTAGCAGCAATTGAAAATCAGTTTTCAGATATTAGCATTTCCGTGAAGAATACCAAAGACAAAAATATTATTTCTCAACTCATAAAACCTCTTCAAGCTAATTTCCGTACCAGCGATTTAACTGTGAAAATTAGTGATATTTGGTATGATCTGGAAAAATCCCAACAGGATAAACTAGCTGCGGAAATATTACAACGTTCTCAAGAACTGAATTTTATCCATTTAGAAATTGTTGATTCTCAAAAGAAAATAATTGCCCGGAGTCCAGTGGTGGGTAATGAAATGATAATTTTTAACCGCTGAAATTTGATAGATGTTTGTTTTATTAAGAAATGTTAATATCACAAAACATTTCATCTTGATTTCATACTGCCATGAAAAGCTATAATTACAGTTAAACACATAAGTGGGTGAAAGTATTTGCAATAGTTAGGTTTGATGACTTTTACTATTAAATCTTCATATTCTCAAAGAAAAACAAGTTATGAAAAGCAAAAATTTAATTTATGGTTTGATTGGGTTAGTAAGTAGTAGTGCTGTGAGTGGATTATTACTCGTCAGTAACACACAAGCACAAAGTCCCAATTCTGAACACAATTCTCATCATTCATCTAAACAAGCTAATCCCCCCAAAAAAGGGATGATGATGCAAACAGATCAGCATTTTATCGAAATGATGATTCCACACCATCAGCAAGCAGTAGAAATGGCTGATATCGCATTCACTCGCGCACAACATCCAGAAATTAAGAACCTCGCGGTTGCTATTAAAAAAGATCAAACCAGCGAAATTGAACAACTGCGAACCTGGTATAAGAAATGGTACGGTAAAGAAGTACCTGTCATGGCTATGACTGATCAAGGAATGATGGCAAATCATGGAAATATGGGACAACAGATGAACCCAGACATGATGAAAATGCCGATGAATTGCAAAATGCAGTGCATGAATATGGATTTAGAAACATTAAAAAATGCACCAGATTTTGACAAAGAATTTATTCGTCAAATGATTCCTCATCATCGGATGGCTGTACAAATGTCACAGATGATTGCTAAAAAAACTACCAAACCACAAATCCGTAATTTAGCCAAGTCTATCATTAAAAGTCAAACAGCGGAAATTAGGCAGATGGAACAATGGTATCAAAATTGGTATAAGTCCCAGCCTCTGTAAAACATTGTGAAAACCGGACTCGAAAATTTTAGGGTGTTTTCGACTCGATAATTGAGGTAAATTTGATAAAGTTTCATATCTGATTCACCCTAATAATTAGTATTATTAAATATAACTTTTATATATGCGGTTATTATTAGTTGAAGATGAACATGATTTAGGAACTAGTATTCATAATGCTCTTACCCAGCGTGATTATATAGTGGATTGGGTTGAAGATGGACAAACGGCTTGGGATTATCTGAATACTGTACCATTAAGATATGAAATTGCAATTTTAGATTGGATGTTACCGCAGTTGTCAGGGTTGGAATTATGTCAAAGATTAAGAGGGCAAAAAAATCAACTACCAGTTATGCTATTAACGGCAAGAGATAGCATGAATGATCGGGTTACGGGTTTAGATGCGGGTGCAGATGATTATCTTGTTAAACCTTTTGGGATGGCAGAATTATTGGCACGGGTAAGGGCATTACAAAGAAGATTACCAAATTTCCAACCACCGCAATTACAAATAGGTTCATTAATGTTAGATTATAGTAATTTTTCAGTTGTGAATTTAGGATTAGAACCTTCTTTACCAATTATCCTTACAGCCAAAGAATTTCAACTACTAGAATATTTAATGCAGCATCCTCAACAAATACTAACTCATGAACAAATTCGCGCTAGATTGTGGGATTTTGAAAGTGATACAGTGAGTAATGTTGTGGCTGCACAAGTGAGATTACTAAGACGCAAATTATTAGAATGTGGTTTTCCTAAAGCTATTGAAACTATGCGAGGTTTTGGTTATCGTTTTTGTGGATAATGGATGGTGTGTTACCAGGGTTGAGATCCCCGACTTCTGACATTAATTGATAATTTATTAACAAGATAAAAAAAGAAGTCGGGGATCTTATATTTACAAAATATCAAATTAGATGAATAATAATTCAATCTTTAATAATTCTCGGTTAAAATTAGCCTTTACCTATGCTGGTGTGATGGGATCAACTTTATTAATATGTGGTTGCATGGCTCATATTATTATGGTACAAGCTTTTACTCGCACTGTTGATCGAGAGTTAGAAGTTTTTGGCAAGGTATTTGAGGATAAATTAAAGACAGAGTTAAAAATTCCTGGAGAATTATCTATTACAACTCAGAAATCTTTACCAGGAATTTGTTTTAAACAACAACCTTGTTTACCAATTAAATCAGAATCGGAGTTACTGGGTTTATTATCAGAAGGATATTATCTCCGGTTTTTAACACTATCAGGAGAAGTAATTGCAGCTATTGGTAATAATCCCGATGAGTTTCCCCCTAATCTACAAATTCATCATTCTTACGATATTAAAAATCGCAATGGTGAACTATATCATTTGCATTTAATGCCCTTAAAAATCAAAGGGAATCAATTGTGGGGATACTTACAAGTAGGGCGATCTATACAACGATTAAATGACTATATGAATAGTCTACATTGGTTATTAGGATTGGGTGTTCCCTTTTCTATGATCTTAATTGGTGGTGCTGGTTGGTGGTTAGCAGGTTTAGCTATGCGACCAATTGAAAAATCCTATCAACAATTACAAAAATTTACGGCTGACGCAGCCCATGAATTAAGAACTCCGATTACATCTTTACAAACAATTGTCGAAACAAATTCAATTAATCAAGAAACTCAAAAAGCTTTGGAGAGACAAATCAAAAGATTAGTAACTTTAACCCAGGATTTATTATTATTGTCTAGGGTAGAAAGTGGTTTACAAGAAGCAAAATGGCAGGAAATTTGTTTAAATGATTTAGTGGCAGATGTGGAAGAAGAATTAATGCCAGTAGCCATGAATGCCCAAGTTTTATTATCTAGTAATATTCCGATTGAATCTTATTTCTATATTCAAGGTAATGAAGGTCAAATTTATCGAATGTTGTTGAATTTAGTTAGCAATGCTATTAAATACACTCCTGAATCTGGGGAAGTAATAATTAATCTGACAACTAATGATCATCAAGGTTTAATTACTATCAAAGATACAGGTATTGGTATTCCTACTTCAGATATTCCCCACATTTTTAATCGCTTTTACCGAGTTCATGCAGATCGTTCTCGTCATACAGGAGGATCTGGATTAGGTTTAGCGATCGCTTTAGCAATTGTCCAAAATCACAAAGGCAAATTAGAAGTACAAAGTGATGTAAATAATGGCAGTACATTTACTGTGATTTTGCCACTCTTTTCCAAAGTAAACAGCTAATTTCAACTAACATAGATGTAATCATGGCAATAGCAGCGGCCATTGCACCATTCATACCTTTGTTAATAGCAAAAGTGGTAATTATCAATAAAGTTCCTGTTCCTAACCATGTAGATAGATTCACATGACCTGTACGATTTTCACTCACTAAAAACCCCTGAATTGCATTCTGTAAGGCCACAAATAATGGCACAATTGCACAAATCAAAAGTACAGGTTTAATACTTTTAGCTAAGGTAAGATCATTACCGATAAAACTTTGGACAATGCGATCGCCTATGGGTGTTAAACTCATTAATAATAGTACAGTCGAACAAGCAGCACCTACGCTGATAGCAAAAGTCAGCAGTTGGCGATCGCTAACTTGATGGCGATATTTAATCACCATTTGCTGTACCATACGGGTAGAATTGGCAATTACCAGCACTAACCCCCAAGCCGCAGACCAAGCTGCAATGGCAATTGTCGCATCTTCAGCGCGGGCAAGAATGCTGATTAATATCGCCCTTCCGCCCCAAACCACCATCATCGAATTAGCTAGGGGTAAATAGAATTTCCATACCTGCGTTAAATTGCGAGGTAAATTAGGTTGTTCTATTTGTGGTGGTAAAATTGCCCCACTGCGACGGGCAAAAATTGTAACAACGATAGCCTCGACTATCACCCCGCCCATAAGCCCTAAGCCAGCAATTACGCCCCCAGATATTTGGTAGAAAAACCCGAATGTGAGGATTACGGCTAAAGTCAATAACCTGCAAATACTAGCTTTAGCCACAGCACCGGACTGACCATGATAAATTAATAGTCCTTGAAAATAACGCCGCCAAGCGATCGCAAATGGCCAACCGCCCATTAGTAATAATACTTGACTAACTGTAGCTAAAATTGCAGATGGTATGCCCAACAGACTCACACCGACAAAATTAAATATGATCGGTAGTCCCAACAAACTTAATAAAAAAGTTAATCCTCCACCTACCAATAATGTAAATCGCCATAATGCTTTGCGTGAATCTTGAGAACCCGCTAAAGCATTAGCAGCGTGCAAAATCATAATAATTGGACTTTCAAAAAATATCGCCAAAGATTTAGCAATACCTACAGCCGCTAAGTTATTTTGAGCATCAGGAAGATGAGCTAAGGTAGTAGTCATCATCGGATCACCACAGGCCATAGTTACATCACTGAGGGATAAAGGCAAAAATTCCCGCCATAAAGTCCCTAAACTAACTGATTGAGATTCTTGTAATTTCACTCTTGACTCCTACCAACAATATCCAATGGTACAGGTAGAAGATTAGCAATTGCTGCGGTGAGATGGGAATGTTGAAGGATGTTGATATTTTGTGCTGTTAACCAATCGGCATTGTAAACTGTTTCCAAATAGCGATCGCCCCGGTCAGGATTAAGTAGTAACATAGTTTGAGGTGTAGTAAATCTTTGAGTATCAGCTAAAGCAGCAGCCACAATTGCACCAGTGGAAGCACCTAAAAGCATCCCTTCCTGTTTAGCCAAACCATGACAAACAGAAAACGCCAAACCATCATCCACGCTATAAGCCGCGTCTAACATTTGCGGTTCAAAATTGGGGGGAACGAAAGATAAACCCAGTCCAGTCATCTTATAGGGGTGTCTGGGAGTCCCAAAAATTGCCGATCCTGCCACATCTACACCGATAATTCTTGTTTGGGGATAATACCGTTTAAAATAGCGACTGATACCGCCTAACTGTCCGGCTGTACTGACTCCAATCACTATAGCATCCGGCGCACCGCCAAAAGCAGCTTCAATTTCCCGCGCTGTCCACAGTTCATGGGCATCAGTATTGCTAGGATTTTTATGTTGACAAGGATACCAAGCACCAGCAATATTTGCGGCTAATTCCTGGGCTTTTGCCATTCTTGCTACCTGCATTGAACCCTGACTATCAGCCTCACTCAAAGGCACTTCTACCAATTCTGCACCATAAGCAGTAAGCATTCTTCGCATTGTTACAGGGGTTTTGGCATCAATCACAATCATCACCCTGTAACCCTTAGTTGCGCCTACAATTGCTAACCCAATCCCAAAGTTACCAGAACTAGATTCAACAATTGTCCCACCTGAGCGCAATAAACCTTGTTTTTCGGCTTCATTTACCAGATAAGCCGCATTTTTTTCCTTAATACTCCCACCGGGATTACAAGATTCCAATTTGAGATATAAATGATGATCTTCACAAGTGGGGTGAATTCGATTTAATCGAACAATGGGAACTTTACCTAATGCTTCTGTCACCGTGGCAAATAGCGGTGATGCTGGTAAGCTAGTTTTCAGGGTTAGTTCTGGGGAGCAAGTAACCATCATTAATAACCAAATACTGTTCATCTCTAAGGATGCCAACCTTAGATGAAATAGAGATGAAATCAGACACGCCAGGGAATAACGAACCACAGAGGCACAGAGGTCACGGAGAAATGAGGGTTATCTCGTTCCCAGTCTCTGGCTGGGAATGTGGGCTAGAAGGCTCTGCCTTCAATAAGATTAGAGACAGAGCCTCATCAACTGCATTCCTAGTCAGAGTCTAGGAACGAGATATGGTAAAGATTTGAGCTTAAATTGACCCTTGTAGTGCGGGCATCTTGCCCGCTAGATATGTACCTCATAACACCGGGAAGTGCTGTAAGTTTAATTTTCTAATGTAGAAATATAAGCTTTAACTAATAAATCAATTCCGGTAATTGCTCCACCCACAACAACAGCATTAGCACCTAAATCTAAGGCTTTTTTGGCCATTTGTGGTGAAGAAATACCACCTTCACAAATCACAAAAGTGTTGAGATTTTCTACTATTTTAGTCAGTAATTCCCAACCAGGAGGAGAAAAGTCTTGAGTTTCCTCAGTGTAGCTAAAAAGAGTAGTTCCCACAATATCCGCACCCGCATTAACTGCTAATTGTGCAGCCTCATAGGTATCTACATCTGCCATAACTGGCTTATTTAATTGATCATGAATCAGAGTAATAATATCTGCTAACTTTTCATCACCGGGACGATTTCTCGTAGTAGCATCTATAGCAATAATATCTGCACCTGCTTCAGCTACGGCCACAGCATGATGAAACTGTGGTGTAATATAAACATCACAACCTGTGATTATTTGTTTCCACAGGCCAATAATCGGCACTTGGACTTTTTCCCGCACAGCTTGAATATGACTGGGAGTGTCAATTCTCACGGCTACAGCCCCATTATTAACTGCTGCTTGTGCCATTGCGGCAATGATATAAGGATCATGTAATGGGGAGTTTACAGGCGCTTGACAGGAAACGATTAATCCTTTTGGTAAATTAGTCATGTTTGATATTGTCTAAAAGTTGTAATAAAATACTGTCAGTCATGCTTTATTTCTTGAATAATGCTTAGTAATTCAGTTGGACTATAAATAGGCAAACTAGCAGTTTTAAAATCCTTGCTATTTCGAGTTACAAAACCATCAACACCCGCATAAATGCCTGAATGATATAAAACAGCATCCTCAAAATCAGAAAAATCTGAATTTATCGCCGCTTTCAATATCACATCATTAACCTCTGCAATCGCAAATAAATTAAGCAATTGATTAATAGAAACCTTGGCTGACTGCTTTCCTATTGATTTAGTTAACAAATAATCAATCGTAGTTATCGTTGTCGCACAAAGATAACCTTGAATAATTTGCTGCTCAACAGCATTAAATAAATTAATAGAGAAGCTAACGAAAGGCTCACGCTCTAGCAAAATATCAAGAACAATATTGGTATCAAATACAATTTTCAAAGATACTTCTCCTCTAAATGTTTTTTATAGTCTGCTACATCAACATGATAACCTTTCAATATACCAACTAGCGATCGCGTAATTGGCAAAATTTCATCATTGCTAGTTTGGTGTAACAATTCTCTCTGTTCAACTAATAAATCATGGGTGGCTCGTCTGCTTTGCTCTTCTAATAATATGTTTTCCACAGCTTTCTGTACTAATAGCTGCATATCAGGCATTTCCAAAAGTTGTTTTCCCAACTCATCAGGTAACTCAATTTTAACTTGCATAAAATCCTCCATTAAAACGGCGGTTTAATTCCTAATTCTTCACAGAATAATGCAATTATAGCATCTGTGACCTGACAATAAATTTATTTATTGCCTCATTTAATGCTAACGTACAAAAGCCAAAGTTTTAAACTCAAAATTTCCATTATTAATTACCAACTATGCACAGAATCAGCGCCACACCAGGCGGATTAAATCAGTCGGAAGGTTTATTTTTCCTCGAACAAACTCCTGCCCCTTTCGTGTTGATTACAGCAGCCGATACTGACATTCAAACCCTAGCGGCTGTAGTTCCCAAATTACCTAGAGAATTTCCTGAACTCCGAGTAGCCAACTTATTACAACTACAGCAAGAAATAAGTATAGATGCTTATGGTGAACAAGTTTTAGAATCTGCCCAAATAATTGTGCTTCGTCTCATAGGAGGAAGTTCCTACTGGGCTTATGGTTTAGAAGTAGTCCAGGAAATTGTCCAACGTAATGGCACAACTTTGATTGTGATGCCAGGGGATGACGGATTTGATCCTGATCTTATTTCCAAATCTACAGTTTCTCAAGAAATTGTTCAGAAAATTTGGCAATACTTTCAAGAAGGTGGCATAGAAAATTTTCTCAACGCATTGCAATTTATCACTGATACAGCCCTATCAACAGCATTTAATCCACCAGCACCCCAATCTGTTCCCCGCGTGGGATTGTATGAGAGGAGTCAGGAGAAGAAAGAAGAAGAAAGAAAGAATCAGCCTAAAGTGGGGATTTTGTTTTATCGCGCTCATTATTTAGCAGGAAATACCAAGGTTATTGATGCTTTATGTAATGCTTTGGTAGAAAAAAATTTACAACCTGTACCTGTTTTTGTTTCTTCATTACGTGAACCTGGTGTCAGCGATAAGTTATGTGAATTGTTTGCAGAAGAAAATAATAATCATGTTAGTTTATTGATGAATACTACTAGTTTTTCCCTAGCAAGTTTAGAAACAGAAACACCACAGACTGAACTTTGGGAAAAATTAAATGTTCCTGTTTTACAAGTAATTCTTTGTGCTAGTTCCGTTGAACAATGGGAATCACAATCACAAGGTTTAACACCCCGTGATATGGCGATAAATGTGGCATTACCAGAAGTAGACGGGAGAATTATTAGCCGGGCTGTGTCTTTCAAAACTTTGCAAACTCGGAATCATAAACTAGAAACCGATGTCGTAATTTATGAACCTGTGAGCGATCGCATTGAATTTGTCGCCCAACTGGCTGCAAACTGGGTACGATTGCGGGTAAAACAGCCCCAAGAACGCCGCATAGCTCTAATTTTAGCAAATTACCCCAACACCAACGGCCGCCTTGCCAATGGCGTAGGATTGGACACTCCTGCTAGTTGTGTAGAAATTCTCAAGGCTTTAAAATTAGCTGGTTATGAACTGGGAAATACTTGTACTGAGCGAAGTCGAAGTATTCCCGAAACTGGAGACGAATTAATTGAGATTCTCACATCTAGCGTTACTAATGATCCAGAAGGAAAAGACTGGAAACCAATCAACCAAAGTTTGTCAACAGCAGAATATGAAAAATATTTTTCTACCCTACCTATAAACATTCAAAAACAAATTATCGAACGTTGGGGAGAATATTGTTCCCAATCACCAATCACCAATCACCAATCACCATTTCCCATTTCTGGAATTCAATTTGGGAACGTTTTCGTCGGCATTCAACCATCAAGAGGTTACGATCTTGATCCTAGTTTAAATTATCATGCGCCAGATTTAGAACCAACTCATAATTATTTAGCCTTTTATTATTGGGTACGAGAATCTTTTCATGCTGATGCCATAGTTCATGTTGGCAAACATGGCAACTTAGAATGGCTACCAGGAAAAAGTGTCGCTTTATCTAATACTTGTTATCCAGAAATTGCCTTGGGACAAATGCCCCATTTATATCCATTTATTGTTAATGATCCAGGAGAAGGTTCACAGGCAAAAAGACGCGCCCAAGCCGTAATAATTGATCATTTAACACCACCAATGACCCGCGCCGAATTATATGGACCATTGCAACAAGTAGAAAACCTAATTGATGAATATTACGAAGCCGAAAGTTTAGATCCTTCCCGTTTACCAACAATACGAGATCGTATTCAAGAATTAGTCATCAAAGAAAACCTATATAAAGACTTAGGAATTACCAACCCCAAAGACATCACCAACTTTGAAACCTTAATCTTAAATTCCCTAGACGGTTACTTGTGCGAACTTAAAGAAGCCCAAATCCGTGACGGCCTACACATATTCGGCCAATGTCCCCAAGGAACACAACTGCGAGACTTAATAATAGCGATCGCCCGCATCCCCAACCGCCATTATATCGGCATTACCAGAGCGATCGCCAAACAATGGCAAATAGACATAGACCCCCTCACAGACAACCTCTCAACCCCCTTCACCCCACCGATAACCCACTTTGCTCCTTTGCGCCTTTGCGCGAAACTTAAATCCTGTCATATCATCGGCGATGTCATCGAACTCCTAGAAATAGAAGCAGCCCACTTAGTAGAACAAATAATCGAAGGAACAGAAACCCAAAATTGGATAAGCGACAAACTTCTCCCAGCCCTGCGAAAAACCAGCGAAGAAACCACCAACCTATTAAGGGGACTTGATGGCAAATACGTCAAAAGCGGTGCTTCTGGCGCACCCACCCGCGGCCGCCCCGAAGTCCTGCCCACAGGTAAAAACTTTTACGCCGTTGATATTCGCGCCATACCCACAGAAACTGCCTGGGATATTGGCAGAAAAGCCGCTGAAACCCTGATTGAAACCTACACCCAAGAACATGGAGAATATCCCAAAACCCTGGGTTTATCCCTGTGGGGGACAGCTACCATGCGGACTGGTGGTGATGATATAGCCGAAGCTTTAGCTTTACTTGGTGTGCAACCCGTTTGGGATGGTGCAGCGCGACGAGTAGTAGATTTTGAGATTTTGCCTTTATCAATTGTCGGTCGTCCCCGTGTGGATGTCACCCTGAGAATTTCTGGCTTTTTCCGGGATGCTTTTCCTAATTTAATCACCTTATTTGATCAAGCTGTGAAAGCGGTTTCGGCTTTAGATGAACCAGCAGATCAAAATCCTCTAGCAGATACAGTTCGCAAAGAAACTGAACAATGGACTCAAGAAGGTTTATCTTTAGAAGTAGCAGCCGAGCGATCGCAATATCGCGTTTTTGGTTCAAAACCAGGGGCTTATGGTGCAGGACTCCAAGGACTAATGGCCTCCCAAAACTGGGAAAATGATCAGGACTTAGCCCAAGCTTACACAAATTGGAGTGCTTACGCCTACTCCTCTAGTCAGGAAACAGGGAGCAATAATGTGGAAGCTTTTGAACAACGCTTGAAGCAAATGCAAATTGTCCTGCATAATCAAGACAATCGAGAACATGATTTACTCGATTCCGACGATTATTATCAATTTCAGGGTGGTTTAACCGCAGCGGTGCGTTCTCTTCAAGGTAAAAATCCTGAAACTTATTTTGGTGATAATTCCAACACATCCCAGCCCAAAGTCCGTCAACTTAGTTCAGAAATTGCCAGGGTTTATCGTTCTCGCGTGGTTAATCCTAAATGGATAGCTGGAGTTATGCGTCATGGTTATAAAGGTGCATTTGAAATGGCTGCAACCGTAGATTTTCTCTTCGCTTACGATGCTACCGCCCAATGTGTCGAAGATTATATGTATCAAGGTGTTGTTGAAGCATATTTAGAAGATGCTGCCGTTTGTGAATTTATCCAGGATAAAAATCCTTGGGCATTGCGCGATATTGCGGAAAGACTACTAGAAGCAAATCAGCGCGGGTTATGGCAGGATGTAAGTATACAAACTTTAGAAAATCTCCGCAATTTAGTCCATCAGGCGGAAGCAACTATCGAAGAAAAATAATTTAATTTAGGAAACGAACATGGAAAACCTTGCGTATTTACATTTAGCCTTTGCCAATGAAGACATAGAAACCACTGAGTTAATATCTCTCAGTTCTTTATTCAAAAAAGCAGCAGCACCAAATTGGCAACTCTTTTCCAGCAATGCGTGGAAATACATGATTCCCCTGGTTCTTACTTTATCTATTCTTAATAGTGTTAGTAGTGTTTTCGCACTCGAAACCGAAAATAACAGCAATTCTGTCAGCAATCTAGCACAAAATTCGACATCTCAGGTTGAAACCGAAAATAACGGTGATGTTGTTAAAAATCTAGCACAAAATTCGACATCTCAGGTTGAAAAAAGCAACAAACAATTTATCAGTACAGCCCCTACAACCCTCACTACGCCACATAATATCATTTCTGTAAGCAACAAACGCAAAAACCCCAATTTCTTTGTTAAAGGTGATGAAGGTGCCGATGTCAAAGTTTTACAAGAACGCTTGAAAATCGCTGGTTTCTATTATGGCAATTCCACAGGGATTTTTGGTCCAATTACTCAAGAATCTGTCAAACGATTCCAAAAAGCTTATAACCTCACAGTTGATGGCATTGTTGGTAAATCCACATTAGCGAAATTACCAGCGGTGACTGATGAAAATGACATAACTACTTCCCAAAAATCAGATAATCAAGATACACTTAGTTTAGGCGATCGCGGTGAAGCCGTCAGAATTCTCCAAGAACAATTAATCATAGCCGGATTCTTAAAAAATCAGCCCAATGGTTACTATGGTTCTAACACAGTTGATGCTGTAAATCGCTTTCAAAAACAGCACAAACTAGAAGCTAGTGGTATGGCTGGACAAACCACCCGTTCTAAGTTATATAGTTTAGTTAAAAATTCTGCCAAAAGTGATTTTACCACTTTAGAAATTCAAAGACGACTACATGAAAAAGGTTTCTATAAAGGTCAAATCAACGGCATGATGGCATCTGATACCAAAAAAGCAATTAGTCGCGCTCAAGAATTTTATGGTATCAGCCTTAAAGATGTTAAAAGCGGAAGTTTTTAATCCCGCTTTCTCAATGCAGTTAGATTCCCGCACTACTTGATTCATCTTCCAAAATTGCAGATGTCTATCCGTTCTATAAAACTTACCCAAAATTACCAAAGTCTAGACACATCTGGACAGCGATAACCTTAGTGTTTACTTCCTGCTTCATCACGGTCTTAGAATGGCTTCTAAGAGGTTTTTCCGCTCCACAGGCAATCTCGGTA
>NZ_JAQMTJ010000136.1:0-2681 GCF_028330815.1 Dolichospermum lemmermannii CS-548 | reverse complement strand
TCCATCAGCGATTCTTAAAAATACTTCTCCATTAGGATTTAGATTATAACCATGAGCTACAATATTTCTAAGCCCACTAATGTTATCTAATTTAACCCAAGCTTCTATGGTAATTTTACCAGTAATATTTAAGTTCGTTGGGTTTCCTAAATTAACATAATCATCAATACCATCAAACTTTAAGTGAGTGTTGGTAAAAGTTGCTTTTCCTTCTAATGTTCCAATTACTCCATTGTTAAATTTTAATTGACTACCTTTAGGGATTTCATATTGAGTGTCAAAAGAAGTTTCTGTTTCAAATGTGAACTTTAGCTGAGTTTTTCCAGAAGTAGGAACAAACGTGGTATCTTGGCTAACAGTTTTTAGATTTAAGTCTTCCACCAACTTGTCATCAACAGGAGAAACAATAATATTTGCTTGGATTTCTCCTGGAGCAATTCTGACAGTACCTTCTTTTTGGTTATTTTGGATTCGGTAATCTCCAGGAGTTGTATCCGTATTTAAAGTTGCACTACCACCAACAACTTTATAACCAACCACAATCCCATTACCATCAAGGGGTGCAGGAGCATTTAACTGAACTGTAAAGTAACTTGGTTGACCAAATACTTCAGATGCAGTGGGTCCAGCAATGATTTTGGCTGTGGGTAAATCGTTGTCTTTAATGGTAACGTCGAGTGCGGTTAGGGTTTTACCGTTGGTGGTAACAATGGGTGCAGTCCGATATTGATAATCTGCATCACCAAGAATGAGTTTGTAGTCATTACTGGTAGTGCTATCTTTTCCTGATACCTTGAGTAAGTAATCTCCGGCTTTTAATCCATTTAGTTCAATTCGTTCTTTATTTTCAGTAGTTGAACGAGAATTTTTAATTGTCCCATTGATGAATTTGCCATCCAATTTATTAACGGTACTATCAGTGAGGGTATCTCCTGTACCTTCATTAATTTGATAATAAGCAACTAAACCAGTTTCATTGCCGTTGAGAGTCTTATCTTTGTTGTCTTGGATATCTTGTTGGCTACGTACTGCATTCCAAATACGAACTTCATCAATTTGACCCTTGAAATAATTTTTATTGGCACGATTACCAATGTATAAAGGAGAAGAATTTTGAGTGTTTCCAGTTGTTGTATCAACGGCTGCTCCATTGAGTATACCATCAATATAGAGAGATAAATTCTTACCATTTTTCACAAAAGCTACATGATGGAATTGATTGTCATTGATGGCAATACTAGAAATAATTTTAGGATTATTCGAGCCATCATAGCGTGCAGCTTGAATTTGACCAGAACTGTTTAGATAACGGATAACAAAAGGATAGCCACCGATTTCATTCCATTTTTCAATAATGTCATTATCACCAGTTCTTTTATCTGGTTGATTAGCATCTGCTTTAATCCAAGCTTCGACAGTAAAGTTTTCATTGGTATTGAAATCTATGCTATTGGAATCAGAAATTTCTACATAATCATCTACTCCATCTAAAGTTAGATTGGATGAAGTTGGATACAACTCCAGATTCAGATCGCCTTTAGCATTAGTAAACTGAATTTCTACAAAATCCTTAGCAGTTCCTTGGGTGGGAAGGGTAAACTTATACCAATCCGTATCTGTAATCCTAGAGGTTGAATCTATGCTTAATCCAGTGCGTTCGATTCCTCCGGTAATTTTCCCTAAATCAAGTGCTTTTTCTGGTGTGTTATTCTGCCATTTTGATTCAAAGTCTTTAACATTGCCAGTTTCTACCTTAAACTCAATTTGGCTAGTTTGGAAATATTCAACCACTGAATCATCTACGGCTGTCACTCGCACTGTTTGTGTTTGATTCCAGTTGCTTGCATTAAAGGTGAGGGTAAGGGGTTCGCCAATATCTTCATTATTTAGTTGAAACTGGTCAACTTTGGGAGTCATGATGACCCGGATTTCACCCACTGGCTGACTATTTAGCTTGACAGAATAGACATTTTGTCTTCCTTCTATTACTTGTCCGGGGGGTGTGATGATAATTTTTGCTGTATCGCTATCTTCTGTGTTGGTGAGGGGGATAGGAGCGATCGCTAGTTTATTGTAGTTAGGATCTTCGCTGGTGACAGTGGTAATAATATTGTATGGGACAGTCCCATCGGCGATCGCATCGTTAATTCCCACCACTTGGAAAGTTTGAGGGGTATTCCAGTTAGTTGAATTAAAATTGAGACCGATAAAATCAGAAGGCTCAGAATCAGAATAAGTCCAAGATGTCCCACCTATTAATGTTCCATTCAACTTGTTAATGCTACTATCAGTTAGGATAGTACCAGTACCTTCGTTAGCTCGATAGTAAGCAACTAATCCCGTTTCATTACCATTGAGAGTCTGATTTTGGTTGTTTAGAATTTCTTCTCGGGTACGATTAGTATTCCAAATCCGAACTTCATCTATTTGTCCGTTAAAAAATCTTTCACTTCCATTACTTGTAGTACCTTTAGCTCCAATTGCCCAATTATTACTAACTGAAACCGCACCTGTCGTATTTGAAGTTTTGCTAACTTCTATTCCATTCCGATATAATATCCAATTTGTTCCATCATAAACTCCCGCTAAATGCACCCATTGCCCTTGATCTTCTGTGGGAATTTTATAGATGGTTTTATGATCTGTTCCATCCCAAGAGCCTATCTGATATTCTCCATCAG
>NZ_JAQMTJ010000135.1:0-16878 GCF_028330815.1 Dolichospermum lemmermannii CS-548 | reverse complement strand
TAATAGTAAATACATTTCAAAAAATTAATTTTTTGAGAAATTTTTGGTGTGGGCTTTAATTCTCAATAACCAATACTTATTGACAGAACTGTTACTGTTACGTACTTTTAGACTTTTTATTTACATCGAACTCAGGTCTTTGAAAATGGGTTTCTCTCAGAGATATTACTCCAGAAGGGTTATAACACTTATGCCTTGGGAAAATGGCATTTAACCCCCTCAGACCAACTTTCAGCCGCAGGCCCCTATGATCGCTGGCCTCTCGGTCGCGGATTTGAGCGTTTTTATGGCTTTTTGGGCGGAGAAACCCACCAATATTATCCAGATTTGGTTTATGACAACCACACCGTCAAGCCAGAAAAGACCCCCGCAGAAGGCTATCATTTAACCGAAGACTTAGCAGACAAAGCCATTAGCTTTATCGCTGATGCCAAGCAGGTTGCCCCAAATAAGCCCTTTTTCATGTATTTTTGTCCGGGGGCAATGCACGCCCCCCATCATGTCCCCAAAGAATGGGCTGATGCCTATGCTGGACAATTTGATGATGGTTGGGAAGCTTACAGAAAAAAGGTTTTTGCCCGTCAGCAAGAAATGGGGATTGTTCCCGCAGATGCCGAACTTTCTCGTCATGATCCCGATGTCCCGCACTGGGATTCCCTCCCAGCCGCCGAAAAACGGCTTTATGCCCGGATGATGGAAGTATATGCTGGTTTTTTAACCCATACTGACTACCATATCGGTCGTTTACTCGATTTCCTCAAATCTATCGGTGAGTTCGAGAATACTGTAATTATGGTGATTTCGGACAATGGCGCAAGTTCGGAAGGGGGACCAACTGGTTCAGTGAATGAGAACCTGTTTTTTAACAATGTGCCAGAATCCCTAGAGGAAAATCTCAAGGCATTAGATAAACTAGGCAGTGCCGAAACCTTTAACCATTATGCTTGGGGTTGGACTTGGGCAGGAAATACGCCTTTCCGACGGTGGAAACGGGAAACCTATCGGGGGGGAATCAGCGACCCTTTAATTGTGCATTGGAGTCAAGGTATTGAGGCTAAAGGGGAAATTCGGACTCAGTACGCTCATGCTATTGACCTTGTGCCGACGGTGCTGGAATTACTGGAAATTGAACCACCGACAACGATTAAGGGTGTGACTCAATCTCCCATTGAAGGTGTCAGTTTTGCCCATACTTTTAATCATAGTACCGCACCTACTAAGCACCTGACCCAGTATTTCGAGATGATGGGACATCGTTCTCTTTACTATGATGGTTGGCGGGCGGTTTGTCCTTGGCCGGGTCCCTCATTTACAGAAGCGGGGCAGTTTTTTGGTGAGGCAATTTCGGCGGAAACTCTGACGGATTTGGATACTCATCATTGGGAACTGTATCATGTCGCCTCAGATTTTGCGGAAAATCACAATATTGCGGCTGATAATCGTCCTAAGTTGATTGAGATGATTGCTACTTGGTATATTGAGGCTGGCAAGTATAATGTGTTGCCTGTGGATGGACGTGGTGTGCAACGATTCGCGGAGGAACGCCCGCAAATTGCTGTCAATCGTAGCCGCTATGTTTACTATCCTGATACTCAAGCGATTCCCGCCGGTAGTGCCGTGAGGGTGTTAAATCGTCCCCACAGTATTACGGCTGATGTGGAGATTCCCCCAGGTGGCGCAGAAGGGATATTACTGGCTCATGGGGGGAATGATAGTGGCTATTCTTTCTATGTCCAAAATGGCAAACTGCACTGGGTTCATAATTATGTGGGGCGATCGCTCTATCATGTTGAATCTGGGTCATCTGTGCCAGCAGGTCGTCATCAGTTGCGCTTTGAGTTTAAAGTGACGGGACAACCAGATTTAGCCAAGGGAAAAGGAACGCCAGGACGCGGCCAATTGTATATTGATGAGAAATTGGTCGGGCAGATTGATGTGCCTGTAACTACTCCTTTAGCATTAGGTTTGACCAGTGGTGTCACCTGTGGAATTGCTCCTGGTGCGCCTGTAACACCGGATTATGAGCCGCCTTTTAAGTTTACGGGTAAGATTTATAGTGTGATGGTGGATGTAAGTGGCGATTTGATTCAAGATCGGGAAGCTGAGATGCGGACTATTATGGCGCGACAGTAAGGATTAAATACTTTGCAGGGTGGGTTATCTCACCCACCATTAATCAAATGATTCATATTTACCTAGAATATTAAATATTGTTTCGCGCAAAGTCGCTAAGGAGCAAAGGCGCAAAGAAGAAAATAAGGTTTTAGTCAATATCTCCTAAGTTACGAAACTTTGGTTTTATTCTCCATTTTATGAAAAAATTTCTAAAAATTGGGTAGCTGTAATAATATCAACTCCTCTAAATGGATGAAGTTCTAATAAATCTTTATCTCCTGTAATAATATGAGTTGCATGACCATTAATAGCAACTTCTAGAAATTTGTCATCCTTTGGATCTCTACATTCTTTAATAATCTTGACTATTTCCACTCCTTCTGATTCAAGTTTTAATTTGGCTAAGAACTGAGTACGAATACTCAAAGAAATATATTTATCGAATTTTGAGCGATTGAGAATTTCTTGTAGTTCTTGAAAAGTTGCCTCTGAAAATAACATTGTTCCTAAATTCTTGGCTTTTTTTAATGCCACATCAGGAACAGATGATTTAATCAAGACTGCACTCACTAGAATATTTGTATCAATAACAAAACGTAATTCATCCATTCTGAAGAATCTCATCTAAAATTTCTTGAGTTAACCCCCTGTCTTGAGCTTGTTCTTGCATTTCTTGAATAATGTCATCGAGGGATTTATCTTGAATAATTAATTTGAGCAAATCGTTAACAATAGTCTGAATTTTTTGCTGTTTTTGTGGTGCTGCTTCTTGATAAGCTTTGGCTATTTCAGCATCAACTTTAATGGCAATTGTTTCCATATTTTAAGCAGAAGAATAAGTTACACTTATTTAATTATAGCATTTTACATTATATAAATATTTATTTAATTTCGGGATAGCGATCACTTATTGAGAAAATAAACTATGAGCGATCGCACTAACTTAGCAGTTAAGACCCCATCGAGACAGTATCCGTCTGTCATCTGTTGAAAAAAAGTGTTATGCTGCTTATCTACTGCAAAGAACCTTGCGAAAATTCATTCATAAGATCCTCAAACATTGTTGCTACAGACGAGTTAAACTCTATGTCACTACAATTTCTACCAGTAAATCTGTGGCCTAACGTGGCAAATCCATGATCTGACATTTTGGATAAAACTTTATCCAAGTCTATTGATTTTCCTGAAACCTTAGCCAGATTGATAAAGAACTCTAGAAAAGCTTTTCTATATTGCTCTAACAGTTTCTCATCCACTTCTGCATTTTTTTGATTGACTTCCTCAATCGTTTTTAGAAGTTTGGATGTTAGGGAATCTATCGGGTAGTAAGTAGTTGTAAGCCCTAGAAGTTCATTCCGGAAAAATTGATAAGTCCTAGTTGGAGACGCGAAATACTGAATACCAATAGAAAGAGAGAATTCTAGTTCTGCTAAAATTGCACGGGGAGGTTTTCCAGAACCATGTGTGTCTTCAAAAATATATAAAATCTTATCTGGACCTGAATATTCTTGGGCTATTACAAGTGATCTTTTAACACGATTAAGAATCGTTACAACTCCAATCACCATTCGCAAATAGGAACACCAGTAAATTTCTACTGAATTATGATTAACTCCTAATCCCAATAAGGTCACAGCTTGATCAGCTAAAGAAAAATGCTGTTCTGCTTGAACTGCAAATAGTCTCCAATCACCCTCATCATAGCGGGCAAATTGGCGAACTGACTTAGTTTGATCATGACAAACCCAATCAGGCATGAAAAAAGCTAAACATTTTAATATTGTGTGTGCTGCTGAACGGTACTGCTCTCGCAAATCTAGATTTGCTAAAGCATCTTGTGGTTGTGCGTCTTTTGAGTGAAACTCTGCTTGCCTAATTATCTTCCACAGATAGTCCCTTTCTTTTTGGCTCAAAGCTCTTTCTAACCATGACTCCGCACCAGAACCTTCTAACCAGCGTTTGGCTTCTCCTCGTGAATTAAAGGAAATATTTGATCTGATGAGTCCATCAGGTTGAATCTCTTCCTCAACTAACGGCTTCTTTAGTTTTAATTTTGCCCCTGCATCCAGGAAATAGTTTCCTTCTAATTCGATGGTAGGTATTGACTTGTGACGCTTGCCTTTAAATGACCAAGCATTCATCACCGCACTTGTATATATTAAAAATGCTTTATCAACTTTTTCCCCAAAGCTTTTGTTACAATTATCACAAATTAGTTGTCCTGTTTGATGAGAACCAGCCCAAGAAGCATTAAATATGTGTTCTTGTATTGAGGCCGGAAGTAAACAAGAGCAATAAAAGCATGATTTTAGTTCGGACGCTCTTATATCCAATTCTTCATGGAACTTAAACATAGATATACAAAAACAAACTTATCTCACAGCATATACTGTATGTTGCCTAATATTAGTATAACCACAACAATCAAATCCCCCCGATGTTATAAAATAGATAAAATCTCACCCCTCACTCTCTACTCATGAGTCTCCATCCCCTCTTAAAATTTGACATTTCTGAACTCAGCATTGCAGAACGTATCCAACTTGCTGAAGATTTATGGGACAGCATCTTAGAACAGCAAGAAGAACTTCCCTTGAGTCAAGCACAACAACAAGAATTAGAGCGACGGTTAGAAAATTACGAAAAAAACTCTACAACCGGTTCTAGTTGGGAAGACGTTAAGAAACGGTTAGGATTTTCCCAATGAACTATAACCTGATTATTCAGCCAGAAGCAGAATACGATATCCAAAATGCTTTTGAGTGGTACGAATCCCAAAATCCGGGTTTAGGTTCGGAATTTGTTCGTGCTGTTGATGCTTGTCTGTCTGGAATTGGAAGACAACCCCTTGCTTACCAAGTTACCTATAAACAGGTAAGAAGAGTATTAATCCGCCGATTTCCTTATGTAATTCTCTACATTTTTGACCAAGATACTGTTTTTATATTTGCTTGCTTCCATGCAAAACGCAATCCAAAACAGTGGTTAGATAGAATTGAATAAAATTTCTCTTTGTTCCTAGCGCGTCAAGCTTTAGATTAAGGCACAAAATATAGAAAAATTTTAATATCATCTTCTAATCAAGTTCTAATGAATCAACATCAACGAGTAAGCAACCTTCAACGGCTTCATATAAATTTTGTAGTAATTCTTCAAAAGTATCTCCCTGGGTAGCACAACCGGGAATAGCAGGAACTTCTGCCCAGTAACCTGCTTCTTCTTTGTGAATAATGACTTTTATTTTCATCTCCTTCATCACATCCCAGCCTAGATAATTTTTTAGCAACTTCTCTATACTCAGGGGAAACGCATCTAATTTTTTTTGACAAAATGCCACTTACAGCGGTTTCCGCTCTTATAAGGTACAAAGTCGAATCATAAAACTCTTGTAGTGCGGGCATCTTGCCCGCTAGATATGTACCTCATAACACCGGGAAGTGCTGTATATGCTTTTTCACAACTTCGATAGAGACGTTTCATGAAACGTCTCTACGTTACAATTTAGGAAATTCTGGCGTTGGTGAATGAAGGTATGATTTTGTCAGGCTTCGCCCCGCTTCGCTAACACGCAGAGGCGCAGAGGACGCAGAGAGTAAGAGTTTAAGAACTAGAATATTTGATTTTCATACCTCAATTCAGCAATGCCGAAATTCTCAATTCCCTGCTTTCATCTTTCCATAAGCATAACGAACAAAACTGCCTTCATTGAGATTGTTCCACGCATACATCCGATCTCTAAAGGGTTTCCACTGTTGATAAACTGCTTTAAAATCAGCGTCTTTAGCTGCAAACTCATCATATAAAGCAAAAGAGGCTTTTTCCGCTGCTGCCAAAATTTCCTGACTATAAGCACGTAGTTGAGTACCCGTTTTTAATAGTTTCTCTAAGGACTCATTATTGCGGACATCATAACGAGCTAACATTGTTGTATTCGACTGAAATGCAGCAGTTTCTAATGCTGCTTGGTATTGCGGTGGTAACTTTTTCCATTCATCTAAATTCACTTGTACTTCTAAAGTTGGACCTGGTTCCCACCAACCTGGATAATAGTAAAATTTAGCGACTTTATTTAAACCTAATTTTTCATCATCATAGGGGCCTACCCATTCTGCCGCATCAATAGCCCCTGTTTGTAAAGCCTGAAAGATTTCCCCCCCTGGAAGAGTCTGCACAGTTACGCCTAATTTAGCCATAACTTGCCCTCCTAAACCGGGAATCCGCATTTTTAAGCCTTTGAGATCATTGAGGGTTTTCACTTCGTTGCGAAACCATCCCCCCATTTGTGTGCCAGTATTTCCCGCAGGAAATTGAATCACATTAAATTTACTGGCATAGATTTCTCGCAGTTTGGTTAAACCTCCACCTTCATATAACCAAGCGTTTTGTTGTTGGGCATTAAGTCCAAATGGTACTGATGTACCAAAAGCGAGGGCAGGACTTTTACCAATATAGTAATAAGCGGCAGTATGTCCAGCTTGTACAGCACCTTGGGAAACCACATTCAGAACTTCTAAACCGGGGGCTATTTCTCCAGCCGCACGGGGTTCGATAATAAATTTACCGCTAGTGAGAACTTTGACACGTTCTGCTAATACCTGCGCTCCACCAAATATAGTTTCTAAGGACAATGGCCAACTTGTCGCCATTTGCCATTTTATTGTCGGTAGATTACTGGTGTCGGTTTGAGCGGTTGCTGTTTTATTTTGAGCTTTTTGACAACCACCAATAATTGCTACTCCTGTGGCAGCGATCGCACTTTGAGATAATCTGTTAACAATAGCTCGGCGTTTCATAAAAGTTAATATTATTGACTAACTGGAGGATTTCACTACAATATCATGTTTGATTTGATTGTGTTAATACACTGAAAACTTATTATTTCTTATAATTTTGCCAATTGGTGATCATTTCAGATTAGTATAAAAATATTAAGTAATTTCTAACTAAATTTAACGGCTATGTTAGAAACTGTTTTAGCTGAACCTAGCATTAAACTGCCACCCACCCAGGCAGAACTTCCTTGTGATGATGGTATCCCGATGGAGACACAAAGACATAAATTCCAAATGGATATCTTAATTGATACCATTCAGCCTTGGTTAGAGCAAAGGACTGATGGATACGTAGGTGGCAATATGTTTGTCTACTACAGTTTAGCACAATTGAAAAATCAAGATTTTCGCGGTCCAGATTTCTTTGCTGTTTTGGGTGTACCGAAAACAGAACGATTGTCTTGGGTAGTTTGGGAAGAAGGAAAACCCCCAGATGTAGTAATTGAATTACTTTCAGAAAGCACAGCTAACAATGATAAAAATCAGAAAAAATTGATTTATCAAAATCAAATGCGCGTTTCTGAATATTTTTGGTATGACCCGTTTAACCCAGATGATTTTGCCGGTTTTGATCTTAACAGTGGTGCATATCAACAGATTGCTCTAAATGATAAAAACCAACTGATAAGTAAAGTTTTAGATTTAGCTTTGGTACGTTGGGAAGGTAATTATAGAGGCGTTGATGCCACTTGGTTACGCTGGGCAACTTTGGACGGTGAATTATTTCCCACTTCTCAAGAAATGGTAGGAATTGCACAACAAAGGGCAGAACAAGCTGAATTGCAATTAAGGGCAGTTGCCATTAATTTGTTACAGAATGGAATGTCTATAGAACAAGTGGCACAATTGACAAATTTAGATATTTTGGAGGTGGAACAATTGATGAATTAATAGTAAAAATTCACTAAAGTTTTTCTCGTTCCCATACTCTGTATGGGAACGAATTCCAGAAGGCTCTGCCTTCAATAACAGCAGAGGCAGAGCCTCCGTTAAGTCATTCCCAGTCAGAGACTGGAAACGAGGTAAAAGTCATTTTTAGATGACTAAACACTGGGAAAATTTCTGAGTCTGTTTTAACAGACTTGAGCTATTAGACAGGGAATTTATTCCCCGGCTGACTGGTGACTGGCTGACTGTATTCTCAGGTCTTACCTTTAATTTATTATGTTCTATGCGTGACTCAAGCAGATTTTCTTTAATTCGTAAACTCTTAAAATTTTCTCAGTTTATTGACAATGGTGCTGATAAATTGGGATGGTTATCGAATTGGCTAGTTTTACTAACAATTGGAGTCGGTTTTTTTAATGTTGTCGCCCGTTATATGGGTCGTTTCATTGGCGTACAATTGTCTTCTAATGCCTTATTAGAACTGCAATGGTATTTATTTTCTCTCACATTCTTATTCGGCTTTGTTTATATTTTACGTCATGGGGAAAATGTCCGCGTTGATTTTATCTATACTAATATGAGTGAAAAAAAACGCGCCTTAGTTGATTTTGTGGGAACAGTTTTATTTTTAATTCCCTTTTGTCTACTTGGTATTTGGGTAACAATCAATCCGGTTTTACAATCTTGGGGCAGATTAAGTGACGGTAGTTGGGGAACTTGGGAAATATCTTCTGACGCTAATGGTTTACCCCGCGCCCCAATCAAAACTATGGTTCCTATAGCCTTACTACTGCTGCTTTTACAAAGTATTTCTCAAGCAATTAAGTATTTAGCAGTATTATTAGGCTATCAACAAGTAGCGGAACAAATTCGTTTAGAAACTTCAGAAAATATCAATATTGAATAGGGAGACAATATGGGTTTTGAATGGTTAGCAATTTTAATGTTTGTCGGCTTTTTCTTTATTCTTATGAGTGGCTTTCCTGTCGCTTTTTCTTTTGCCGGCACAGCCATTGTTTTTGGACTTATTGGTACAGCAGTTGGGGCTTTTAATCCGGCGCGTCTCCTCCTATTACCTAATAGTTGGTTTGGCACAATGTCGAACTTTACTTTACTTGCAATTCCCTTCTTTGTGTTTCTGGGTGCAGTTCTAGAAAAGTCAGGATTAGCAGAAGAGTTATTAGAAACTATCGGCATTGTATTAAGTCGTGTCAGAGGAGGATTAGCTTTAGCAGTTGTTTTAGTGGGAACTGTTTTAGCAGCCACAACCGGAGTCGTAGCGGCAACAGTAATTGTGATGGGGATGTTATCATTACCGCTAATGTTACGCTATGGCTATGATAAAAAATTAGCTTCAGGAGTAATTATTGCTTCTGGTACTTTAGCTCAATTAATTCCTCCCAGTTTAGTCTTAGTGATTCTGAGTGATCAAATTGGTGTTTCTGTGGGAGATTTATTTTTAGGGGCATTAATTCCCGGATTAATGTTATCTGGTGCTTATATTCTCTATATTTTAGGACTAGCTTTTTTTCAACCGGAAAAAGTACCAATGATTCCTGATGATGTGGTAATTCCTCAAGGGACTCAATTAATTAAACAAGTTTTCAAAGCTGTTGTTCCGCCGATTATTTTAATTTTTGCAGTGTTAGGTAGCATTTTCTTTGGTGTAGCTACTCCCACCGAAGCGGGGGCTGTAGGTGCTGTTGGGGCTTCTATTCTCGCCGCTTTTAATAAACGTCTCACACCACAATTAATTCGTGATGCTGCCCATTCTACCGCAGTGATTACGGCTTTGGTGGTGATGATTTTATTCTGTTCTTCGATGTTTAGTTTGGTATTTGATGCTTTGGGTGGCAAAACTCTGATTACTAATTTATTAGTAGGTTTACCTGGAGGATATTGGGGGTTTTTAATTGTTAGTAATATCGTGATTTTTATTTTAGGAGCTTTTCTAGAATTTATTGAAATTTGCTTTATTGCTATGCCTTTATTTGTGCCAGCAGCCCAGGCTTTAAATATTGATATGGTGTGGTTCGGTGTGGTTATGGCAGTGAATTTACAAACCGCATTTATTTCTCCACCTGTGGGATTTTCTTTGTTTTATTTACAAAGTGTTGCGCCTAAAGAAGTGAGTACGTTAGATATTCATAAAAGTGCGATTCCTTTTATCATTTTACAGTTTATTGTCTTGTTAATTGTGATTATTTTCCCGCAAACAGTTCGCTGGTTAATTGATATTTCCGCAACCACTGGGGTTTGAATTTGTGCTGGACTGCAAGAGCGATCGCTCAAATTGGTTTGAGAAGAATATGAACCTCTACCTTGTGTCTTTCTTATCTAATAATCAAGGGTTAGATTCTTCATCAGATGAACCATTTGCCGCTTCATTCCAAGACCACCGTTCAAGGTACTCATCAAGCAATTGACTAATTAATGGCTGGGCATTTTGATAGCCTTCCTCTGTTCTCGAAGAGGGACGGCGGTGATGGGCTATACAGTTACGCATTTTTTCAATTGCACCTATTTTGTTTTTAAGTGCGGCCAAGAAATCAGCATCATAACTATCTTGAACTGGTTTACGAGTAATTTCTGCCTGAAGTTCATCATATTTGATAAAGTTGCGAATATTGTCTAGTAAATCATTAATTTTAGGGTCAGGACGTTGGTTTAAGTTAACGTATTGGCTAAAGAGTAAATGAAAAAATTGATTTTCAAGAGCGTCTTGCATCTCTTTATCGGTTGGCTTGTCTTTTGCGGCTGGCTGTTCCTTCTCGTCTCTTAAAAGTTTATAAGGTTCTACACCTTGGTAGGCGTTTAAATAGATCAGTGTCAGGACTCGTCTTAATTTCATTTCAATCGCAAATATTTCTGCTGACCATTGAGCTAGTTTGAACTGCAATAGAGGATCTTCAAATTTGACTATATGAGAGATTGGGCTGGTTTCTTCAGTTAAGGCTTTGGCAAATTCTTCAACTACTCTTTCGGCTTCTTCGGTTTCTTCAGGTAAGTCTAGGTTAAATCCTAGAATAATCGTTTGTGTTGTGTTGCCGTCTTCATTAGTTGATTGATTTCCGATTCTTTGAGTTTGTAAAATGATCATCTGAGCAACTGTATCAGGCTCAAATTCATCATAGTTATCTTGTAGAGAAACGGTTAATGTGTCTATTAGGATTTGTCTAATATCTGTGTCAGAATTTTGCTGATAAACAATTACAAACTCAAAAATCACAATCAGCTACCTCCCAGTAGTTGTTCTTCAAACCATTGTTTGGCAGCTTGCCATCCTGACTCAGCTTCGGAGCGTAAGCGTTGTGATTCCGAGCGACGGCGTTGTATTTCCGCAACAATTTGCTCTTGGATGGAAATTTCAGGAATAGGAATAATAATATTTTCTAGCTCAGTTTTAGTAATGGCAGGATAATTACCCCCGCTAGACCTCTGAAGCATTTGCTGGAGAGAGAGTTGAGAACGAAGAATACACCAGAGATATTCTCTATTAACTAACTTGCTAACTGAACGAATTATGGCAAATCCTGTTGACGCAATACAACCATCAAATTCTTCAGACAGATGGGCAATAGAACCATGATGGGGACGGGTAAGGCTTACAATAATATCATCACCATGAACTAGCATTCGAGCGCGACTAGGTACTTCTTTTGTTAAAGTCTCTGTCCAAATAGCTTCACCGGTTTGTGGCTTTACGTTACTTATTTCGATATAACGAAATGTTGATTTTTCTTCGTCTTTCGGATTCCAAGAATCTTTAGAAAATTGCACTATTTCTCCAAGTATTTTAGTAGTAGTTTTGAAAAGCAAACGATAAATATTTTTAAAGTTTGGAGCATGAAAATGTGGATCAAATCTTCCGCTAATAATGGAAGTCTGAATCGCAAATACTTTTCGCTCATCTTTAACGGGTGGTTCTAGTCCGAGAGTTTTTAATAGATAATCATCAAGGCTAGAGAGAAGGACATTGGCTTCTGCTAGTTTTTGTTTTCGCTGCGATCGCGCCTCATCCATAGCAGTAACTAAACGATACTGTTCTGGTAAAGATGGAACGATAATCTTAATATCTCCTGCTTCAGAAAAATTAACATTAAGCTGTACAGCACCATTAGCTAATCGACTCGTTTGGAATTTCCCATATTTTGAATTAAGAAAAAAAGATAGAAAATTTGGATCAATAGTTGAAGGTGAAGGGCGAATTTTTACAATTGCTTGATTGATATTTGCCTTGTCAACTCCTTCAACAACACAGCAATTTCCGATTGAGCCAGCGATTGTAAGTAAAACATCTCCTGGTATGACTTCAGCCCGAATCATCCGTTCATGATCATTAGTTGATATGTATAATTCATCTTTTAAATTTAATCCTTCTTCTGTAACACTCTGACCTCTAAGATAACGAACTCCTTTATCTACATATTTCACCCCTCCATGATCACCATTGGTAAACGAGTCAGAAATTTTTCTGAGAGATATTACAGGATGTTGAACTTCACTAAGTTGTTTTTCAAGTAAACAAAAATAAGGATTATGATAAAAAGCATCAAATCTTGTTATTAAATCGCCCCGATTCATTGCAAAGCAAAAATTGTTTGAACTATCGGGGCTTAGACGAAAAAAGATGAAGGATCTCTTTGAAAGTCTCGCCACTGAGCGACTAGACCAGTATCAGGAATAATCTCACGATAACGTTCACTCCATCCCGACTCCTTGGGATTAGACGTATTCCACTCAAAATAAACCCGATAGTCAAACAGATCGCAACTATGGCGTTCAATCTTTTCCCTTTCTGGTGTTTCACTTTCAATAGTTACATTAAAAGTCTTCCGTCCCGTTGCGTCATAGCCAATATTTTCCGCCAACGCCATAAAAATCGGCTGATCATCAGGGACAACCTCACCATCACCTAACTTTCTCAAGAAAACAATACTCGCTTTTACCCCCGCATCATAATAAGCAAAAGCAAACTGAGGCAAACTTACCACCGCCAAAATTTGGAAATGGGAAAGCATCCAATCTCTTACCCCTTGCAAAGAAGAATTTGTTAAAATCCCATCAGGTAAAATAATCGCCGCCCGTCCTTCCTTTGGCTTGAGATACGACCAAACTCGCTCAATAAAAAGAATTTCCGTTTTAATGCTAGTCCTTGCTTTAACCGCTTTTGCACCCCGTTTCGCATTGCGTTCACTTTGGGTAGATTCATCTGGATCTGTATCCGTTGTCGCCTTATTCAAATAGTGCCGTAAATCAAACTGATCGAGATAACCCTTATCTTTTTCCGTTGACTTCACTACTGATCCAAAAGGCGGATTAGTCAAAATAATATCAAACTTATTTTCAGATAATTCAGGCTTGAGAGTCGTTAAACGCTCTAAAAAATCAAGGGCATCATGTCCAACAATATTTGTATGACCATCATCATGAATGATCATATTCATCTTCGCAACACGGGCTAACTCTTCATTAATTTCAATTCCGAATAGATTGTTTTGAGCAAAACTATGCCAATAGGTAAAATGATCAACACTTTGACGGGGATCATTTTTATAGTTTTTATAACGCCGATTTGCCTCACGCCGAACGTGATCAAGCGCATAAAGTAAAAAACCTCCTGAACCACAGGCAGGATCGAGAACTAGATGCTTACGCTCTGGATTTAATAGCTCAATGGAAAAAGCAATTAATTCACGGGGCGTAAAATATTGACCAAAATCACCCTTAAAGAATCCACCCATAAATTCTTCAAAAGCAACTCCCTTTGTATCTAGTTCAGTTCGATCAAGAGATAAAGCTTCTAAATGTTCCACGACTTGAGCAATTACAGGAGGATCTATATTGATTTTGTCAGTAAAAACCCCTGGTTCTTTTTCCTGCTCATTCGTATAGAGTTTTAATATTCGTTTCGATAAATCCTCACTACTCTCACCATCACGACGCTGAAACGCATAGGGCTGTCCATCTTCAGTATCAGGATTTTTCTCATCACGATATTTGACAAAGATCAACTTACAAAATTCACCAAATGCTGCGATAGGACTACGACGACCACCTTCCCAAAGCGTCTGATGACATTTCCGAATTGCAGAACGTAATTCTTCACGGGGAACAGCTTTTAAATCTTGTCCCTCCTTATTTTTATAAAATCTCCATTCAGGAGGCTTACCAAACCGCTTTGGAATATCCGTTAAATGGTTGCGATCTCGCTCCATTGGTGGATACTTTTGCTTATCATCAAAGCGCAGTAAGCGACGGGTTAAACCTGCGACAGATCCACAAAAAGGCGCACCTAAACTAGCACGATTGCCACAAGCCTGTTCAATTGATTGGGCAAACTCAGCATCACTAATATCCGAGCGCTTAATCTCAAATACAAAATAAGGATCTTTATATTCCTCATCCTTGTAAATCACTATATCCGCCAGATCATTAGGAGTCCGTCTAGGTACTTTCACCTCAAACTTGATCAATTTAGGATTATATTCATACTTATAAATTAATTCAGCCCAAAATTCAGCCCTAATCTTCTCTTCAGGATCAGACCAACGCTCAGAATGATCGGCAGCAAGGTAATAAATACGTTCTTTTTTACCTTCCCCTTTAATTTCTGCGTATCCATCTGCGATCGCTTTGTCAAGATAGGTGTCAAGTGACATTTTAGTTTCTCGTTGCTTAATTTTGGTCTAGCTACAGTTTAGCCCTCAATCATACCTATTTTAGCTAAGGTCAGCTTAATTTTTACATTTTCAAAATTCTTAACTTCTGCGATCGTTGATTTTAGATCAAGCCTTCGACGGGTAACAAAAAATTAAGGGATTGAAACCCATGAAGATGGGTTTTGCTTGTGTAGCTGCGGTTTCTAACTGCCAAGGCGAAAATAACTGATTTTTCTTCAACTAAAACTACTACAATGACTATTGATGCTAGATAATGGGAAAGCCTTGACATTTACCCAACCTAGCCCGGAACCAAAGAACTAACAACTATGCGAACTCACTATTGCGGCGAACTCCGAAAAGAACATATTGGTGAAACTGTTACCTTTTACGGATGGGTAGACCGTCGCCGCGATCACGGTGGTGTGATATTCTTAGATTTGCGCGATCGCTCTGGTATTGTCCAAATCGTCAGCGACCCCCAGCGCACCCCAAACTCCTATGAACAGGCTAACGCACTCAGAAATGAATACGTTGTAGCAATCACCGGTACAGTTAGCCAACGTCCTCCAGAATCCCTAAATCCCCGGCTTCCCACAGGCGAAGTAGAAATCTACGCAGATAAAATAGAACTACTCAACGCCGTCCGTAAACAGTTACCTTTCCAAGTTTCCACCGCAGACACGGAAACAGTCAGGGAAGACTTGCGGTTAAAATATCGTTATTTAGACCTACGACGGGAACGCATGGCGCAAAATATGCAATTGCGTCACCAAGTCATCAAAGCCATGCGGCGCTACCTGGAAGACTTAGAAGGGTTTATCGAAATCGAAACCCCTATTCTCACCCGTTCTACCCCCGAAGGGGCGCGAGATTACATTCTTCCCAGTCGCGTCAATGAAGGTGAATGGTTTGCTTTACCGCAATCACCCCAACTATTCAAACAATTATTGATGGTATCGGGAATGGATAGATACTATCAAGTAGCGCGATGTTTCCGGGATGAAGATTTACGTGCTGATAGACAACCAGAGTTTACCCAATTAGACATGGAAATGAGTTTCATGTCTGAAGATGAAATTATTGAACTCAACGAAAAGTTAGTTTGTCATATTTTCAAAACAGTTAAAGGAATTGATTTACCTCGTCCTTTTCCTCGGCTTCCCTACGCGGAAGCTATGAACCGTTACGGAAGCGATAAACCAGATACCCGTTACGGTTTAGAATTAGTTGATGTTTCTGACGTTTTAAAAGATTCCGGTTTTAAAGTTTTTCGAGAAGCAATTTCTAACGGTGGGATTGTTAAAATTCTCCCCATTCCTAACGGTAACGATGCCATTTCTAATGTTCGCATTAAACCAGGTGGCGATATTTTCCGAGAAGCCGCAGAAGCAGGTGCGAAAGGATTAGCATATATTCGCGTCCGGGAAAATGGAGAAATTGACACCATTGGCGCAATTAAAGATAATTTGACACCGGAACAAAAGCAGGAAATCTTAACAAGAACAAATGCAAAAGCTGGACATTTGTTATTATTTGCGGCTGCTGATAGGTCCACTGTCAATAAAACTTTGGACAGAATTCGTCAATTTGTAGCTAAGGAATTTAAGTTAATTGAAAAAGATAAAATTAACTTTCTGTGGGTGACAGAATTCCCCATGTTTGAATGGAATGCAGATGAAAAACGTTTAGAAGCATTACATCACCCATTTACAGCACCTCATCCTGATGATATCAGCGATTTAAAAACCGCCCGCGCTCAAGCTTATGACTTAGTATTAAATGGGTTTGAAGTTGGTGGTGGAAGTCTGCGAATTTATCAGCGAGAAGTTCAAGAACAGGTGTTTTCAGCTATTGGTTTATCAACGGAAGAAGCACAAAGTAAATTTGGCTTTTTGTTAGAAGCTTTTGAATATGGTACTCCTCCCCATGGTGGTATTGCTTACGGTGTAGATCGTTTGGTAATGTTGTTATCTGGAGAGGAATCAATTCGTGATGTGATTGCTTTTCCTAAGACTCAACAAGCTCGTTGTTTGTTAACAGATGCTCCTGCAAATGTAGACGCAAAACAATTGAAAGAGTTGCACGTTGCTTCGACTTTTAAACCTAAGGTGTAAGGTTTGATTATTCCCTCTGCTTTTTTTGCAGGGGGGTTAATTTTGATTAAATTCTCACGCAAAGGCGCAAAGACGCAAAGGAAGAAGTTAGAAAGTTACATTTATTACCCACATTCCGCACCATTGACTGTCACAAACGGTGATTACGGAGGTAAATTGATGAAAAAGGAGTAAAAAAATACATTTATCTATAAAAAAATAAATTTTAGATAGGAAAGTTGGTTCAAATATATTCTCAATAAGAAGCAATAAAGAATAAGGGTG
>NZ_JAQMTJ010000134.1:0-4446 GCF_028330815.1 Dolichospermum lemmermannii CS-548 | reverse complement strand
TTTTGGCAATGACCGATAATTTATCTTCCAAATGCTTCGCCCCTACTGACAACTAACAACTGTACGGGCGAAGCATTTGGAGAACTATTTTTGGCAATGACCGATAATTTATCTTCCAAATGCTTCGCCCCTACTAACAACAACTTTGAGAATGACTGGAAAAATCACATATCTAGCCTACAATAGAGGTGGCGGAGACAAATGTTTCCGTTCACTCCTCACACCACACTCCGCCCGGACTAATGTTCGGGCGGTTCCTTATGGTCTGCATTAGTTTTCTAGTTTTTTTGCAAATGTATATCCTTTATCTCTAAGAGGATGTTTTTGCTATGGTAGAATTTTCACCAAGCTCAGAAATATCATAGGCAAAGGTTTTTAGGTATGTCAGCAGCAGAACAAGTTACAGATTCTACATTTGAGCAAGAAGTCCTCAAGAGCGAAGTTCCCGTATTAGTTGATTTTTGGGCTCCTTGGTGTGGTCCATGTCGTATGGTAGCTCCTGTTGTCGAAGAAATTGCCGAGCAGTACGAAGGACAAATTAAGGTTGTGAAAGTCAATACTGATGAAAATCCGAATATTGCTAGTCAGTACGGTATTCGCAGTATTCCTACATTAATGATTTTCAAAGATGGAGACAAGGTAGATATGGTTGTCGGTGCTGTACCTAAAACCACTTTAGCTACCACTTTGGAAAAGTATCTTTGAAGCCCAATAGACAACAAACTCTCCTTGAGTTATTCATTTACCGAAAAATTGGGTTTAAAGCCCCGTCGTTCTACGACGGCTTTCAATTAATTAGTGTACCAATACACTATACTAATGATAGTGGAAAGGTAATCAACCACTTAAAAAACCTTGTCGTTGAAAGACACCTGAACCTTGACAATTAAATCTATGCGGTTCTACTGCATTGTTCACGTTTTCCTCCTAGCAGTAGGTAAAAGATTTATACCGAGCGTGACGACTCAGATTTTTGAACTATTTGTTTCAAACTAAACAGGACTTGCAGCAATGCAACTAGGGTAGGGCATACCCAAAGTTAACGCTTGGGGAGAGTCCCACCTCGCTCGCTAGGTAACGCAAGGAACCTAGTTTAAGTGGTCTCGTTGAACCAAGAATCCCCGTCGATTTATCGCGGGGAGTGTCAAGGGACGAAAATGTTGCTTTGCCTATATTTCTTAAATAATAGAAAAAGCCTGGTTTCAGTAACACTTTCGGACATTTCCGTTGTGATTGTTAGTCAAGTAAAGCTTAGTTACTGAGAAGCCTGTATTGTAATAATTACGGTCAATATAGGAAGTATCATGTAAAATAACGTAAGTTGCTAGTACGGTGAGGCAAAAGTCAAAAAGCATATTACATCAGCCCTTTAGGGCTTTTTAATTATTGTTAGTTGACCTACCCTTTACTGTATTAGCAACTTTGGTTAAAATATAATGCCATTATTGCGGCAGTAAGTATGACCTCTGAAGCGTCCTTTTCTTCATTAGATTCTCTTCAAGCGGATATTGCGGAATTAATAGACCGTTTACCGACACTAAAACATCGGCAATTTATTCAGCAGTCCCTATCTACAATTTTGCGTCTTGCTGATAGTGATATTGAACGTCTTGATTGGAAAATATTATCTGCTGCTTTAGCAGATATGGAATGTGGTTTCCAGTTATTTTATAACTACCGTCATGTGCGGAAAATTACTATTTTTGGTTCAGCGCGTCTAGCACCAGATACACCAGCATATCAAATGGCTCTGCAATTTAGTCGGGCTGTTTCCGCGCTAGGATTTATGATTATGACAGGTGGTGGTGGTGGGATTATGCAAGCTGGTCAAGAAGGCGCTGGGAGGGAAAATTCCTTTGGTTTAAATATTCAGTTACCTTTTGAGCAACAAGCTAACCCAATTATTGAAGGTGATGCTAAACTAATTAATTTTAAATACTTCTTTACTCGCAAGTTATTTCTTCTGAAAGAAAGTGATGCTGTGGCTTTGTTTCCTGGTGGTTTTGGCACTCAAGATGAGGCTTTTGAATGTATGACATTGAGCCAAACAGGTAAATTTGGTCCAGTTCCTTTGGTGTTAATTGATCAACCAGGGGGTGATTATTGGCGTTCTTGGAGTCAATATATTGATGAGAAATTGGTAAAAACAGGGCTTGTTAGTCCAGATGATCCGAGTTTGTACACTATTACAGATAATCTTGAAGTTGCCTGTAATGCTATTACTGGATTTTACCGAGTTTATCATTCTAGTCGTTATGTTGGTGACAAGTTGGTGATCCGGTTGCAAGAAGATTTATCAGATGCTCAAGTGGAATTACTTAATACTCAGTTCCGTGATATTTTGCTGACAGGTGAAATTGTGAAAAGCCAAGCATTACCACAGGAAGAACAAGATGAAACATCTAATTTGCCTCGGTTAGTTTTAAATTTTAATCAACGAGATTTAGGGCGTTTATATCAAATGATTGGGGTAATTAATCAGGTGGGTGTTCCCACTCCAGAGGAATTGGCACATCCAGAAAGGAAGTAACCTATACCAAGTTATTAATTAGCCAAAATATTTTATTCCTAATACATGAAACTTGCACTATGGGAATACCTGTGCCATTTTTTTGGTTTGTTGGGTTGTTTGCGTTAGGGTTGCAGAGCAATCAGCATTAAATCAAACAGATCAGTTGGGTTGCGCTGTCGCTTAACCCAACCTACGAAAAATGGACAAGGTATTGCATAAGTAATAATTTTGGGAGAAACTTAACTCTGTTGACTCGGTGAATTATTACTTTATTATGACTCAATACTGATAAATATAATCAGGCTCGTATATTGGTATAAGTTGCTAAGAAAAGAGGGAATTAAAAGTTAAAAATAGTCTCACAATATAGCTTACGCTTACGAAATTAAAGAAAACTCTTACCAATTAACCAATACAGGAATTTAAATATGCTGGAATTATTAGGATCAGGTTTGTTTTCTCTATGGCTAGAAATGGCTAAGGTGCCAATTCAACCCTTAGAAGCCTTGAGTGTCTTGGCTTGGCAAGGTAGCTCTAACTTGATTCTTGTCCCTGATCCCAGCCCAGCAGGTGCTATTACAGTCCAAGAATATCTCAAGGGTTTAATCACATCAAAATTAATTGACCAAACTCTCATGTCCTCTCAGGGGATTTGGTTGCAGTCGGGACCAATGCTAATGGCTAATCATCAAGGGACTGTACCTTTATCCGCTGCTTCCTTAACTAAAGTTGCTACTTCGTTGGTAGCTTTTAAAGCTTGGGGACCCAATCACCAATTTGAGACTTTAGTTAGTAGCACTGGACCGTTAGTAAATGGGGTGGTGCAGGGTGATTTGGTGATTACTGGTAGTGGTGACCCGATGTTTGTGGGGGAGGAAGCGATCGCTCTGGGAAATACTCTGAATAAAATAGGTATTAAGCAAGTTAAGGGAAATCTGGTAATTACTGGGGCTTTTGCCATGAATTTCCAACGTCATCCCCTGCTTGCCGGTCAATTACTCAAACAAGCACTAAATCACCAAACTTGGTCGCGTTCTGTGGTTTTCCAATACTCAATTATGCCGAAAGGAACACCTAAACCCCAAGTGATTATTGCTGGTAATATTAAAGTAGACCCTCAACCTAAAGTTGGGCAAACTTTACTGGTACGTCATCTTTCCTTACCTTTGCAAAAAATCATTAAGGAAATGAACGTTTTCAGTAATAACGATATTGCGGAAATGTTAGCGGATTCTGTGGGAGGGGCAGATGTAGTTAGCACCACAGCATCCCAACTTGCTAGATTCCCCCAGTCAGAAATTCTCTTGATTAATGGTTCTGGTTTAGGGAAAGAAAATCGAATTTCTCCCAGAGGTGTTTGTGCTATGTTCATGGCATTGCAACGGGAAGCTAGTTCCTATCAGTTGACTTTGGCTGATTTATTTCCCACCTCTGGACTAGACCACCGAGGGACAATACATTCTCGACATATGCCAAAAGCGACTGTGATGAAAACCGGTACTCTCAATGATGTTAGTGCTTTAGCTGGAGTTGTCCCCACACGCGATCGCGGTTTGGTGTGGTTTACAATTATCAATCGTGGTGGAAATGTATCAGCTTTTCGGACTGAACAAGATAAACTTCTCCAACATTTAGAAAAAGAATTAGAAGTATCTACTGATATTCCGGCTACCCTCACACCTCATTTAGATAATTCTTTACCAAAATTTGGTGCAGCCAATCGCAATGAAGTTTTGTATAAAAGCTAGTTGTCAGTTGTCAGTTGTTAGTAGGGGCGAAGCATTTGGAAGATAAATTATCGGTCATTGCCAAAAATAGTTCTCCAAATGCTTCGCCCGTACAGTTGTCAGTTGTCAGTAGGGGCGAAGCATTTGGAAGATAAATTATCGGTCATTGCCAAAAATAGTTCTCCAAATGCTTCGCCCGTACAGTTG
>NZ_JAQMTJ010000133.1:0-4151 GCF_028330815.1 Dolichospermum lemmermannii CS-548 | reverse complement strand
GGTCTCTATTTGTTTTTCGGCTGGTGGTCATGGCTAGTTTTAATTCGCTCAATTGCTTGTCTATATTGAGTTTCCCATGATTATTGACCTCTGCAAATACCCCCTTGACAATTTCCCCTTTTCCTTAACTTGTCACCAATGAGTTATTGTGGTTTCAAAATTGCCTTGTTTGCGGTTTTGACGATTTATGTTTGCAGTTCGCTACAATTAATGCTGCATCCATCAAGTCAAACAAGGCATCTTTGGCTTTGCCCAAAATGTTGCATACACTTGTGCGAAATTGTTTTAGCTGTTCAATTCCGGAAATCGGTAACGCACAAAATCAAAATTGACAGACCACTACGACTAACTGGATTAAAATCAACTGATTTACTTTTCAGGCATAAATTTGGAAATTGGCAAAATCCACATAAGTGTCAACAAGTGTTGCCCATTTGCTTGATCCACCACCGAAAAATGTCTGAAATAAAATGCCATCTATTTTCAAGCTATCAACAGTTCGGAATCGTAACCCTTCTTCTGTGGGTATATTCTGATCGTCATACCAAACTGTGATGCAGCCATTGTCTTGTCCAACTGTATTTAACACAACCCTTTGAGTTATGGTATGCCAGTTATTATCGGCAGCAAAAAGCGGATCACCAAGTATGAAGGTTGTTCCCATATCGTCTCGTGGAGTAGTTGGCAGAAAAGGATACAAGATGCCTTTACCGTTTTCTCGCCACATATAACGGGTTGTAAAACCATCTCTACCATTAGGATGATTGTTTCCAGTATTGCCTCTGCCCCCGTAAAGCCCTGGTAGTTTTCCTCCCAGCACCCATTGAAATCCATTCGGAAACCGAATGGAATATTTTAGTGTCACATCAGTAATATCCCTGCCATTAAGAACAGCACCATAAAATTGCGCTCCTCCAACGGGCAACCCTGCGTTTCTCGTGTCATTTGGACTCCAACTTCCTTGAGGATATCTGATTCTCAGGAAACTATCTTCAGGTCGAGTGCCATCATTTTCAACCGAAATATTTTCCTCTCCAAAAGTAATTCCCCTCATTGGGGCTTCATTTGTATTCCACGATTCGAGCCAATCTGTTGTACTGAAGTCGCTCTGCCAAATAGTATTGTGATGTGGCATAAAATTAGTCCTATTTTTGAAGAAGAAAATTTCAGTAATGTACTCAGCCAATTTACTAGTTAAGTGGCTTTCATATCAGAAATTAAGCATAGGTAATAAATAAGGACTTAATGCTTTATTCATTACCCTTCAACCCTCTTTTTTGAAATTATGGAACGTTGCTGAATTGAGGTATGAAATTGGAAAATCAAAAAAATGAAACTCTTACTCTTTGCGCCTCTGCGCCTCTGCGTGAAACAAAATCATACTCTTAATCAGCAACGCCTGGAATATAGCAGTAATGGCTCAAATCTACACGCATATCCCACTTATTCTCACGCCACAATTGTTGCCAAGCACTTACGCGCCTTCTCATGTTGCCACTGTTTTTTGTGGGGTATCTAAGTCGTAGTTCTAGGAATCTGCCAAGGAATCCTTGCTCATTCTCTGTGTTGGCGATCGCTTCCTGGAACAGGTGTTCAACACCCCAGTTATTAGGACTGTCGTCACCTATACCAGCGTTCATGGCTGTGTCCATGAGTGCGCCAATGCTTAGTGCTTTCATGTAATCCCTCGACTGAAGCCAGTCTATTGTAGGGTTCCAGTACGTGGAAATATAAGCGTCCCACTGTGCGTTCCACCATCTGCAATCATTGGCAATCTCTTCGACCTTTTGAATGATTTCTTCTTGAGGGAGCCCGCCATACTCTGGATGACCATAATTATTCCAAATGACATCCGCATCTCTGAAGCCCTGGCCAGTCGTGGCACCATAGAGGCCGATAGTCACACCGCGTCCGTCACGAATATCTTCCGCGTAGCTATAAATAATTTTATTGTTCTTTGTCAGCCACCATTTGCAATTAGCCTGTTCTGGTCCGTTGATCATGCCAAGGATGTTTGTAATTTGCTCTGCATCCAGACCAGTGAGGGTCTCCAACTGAGAGAGTGTGCCAGACGGAAAGTACTCGATGCCGGGTATTTGATTCTCTTCGGCAGATCTATTATTCATGTTAGTTATTCAGGATTTCTAGGAAGTTATGTGTGAAACAACATGAGTTGGCTCAAGTAAAAACGTTTGTAGTTATGCTTGAATGATCGATAAATGGATTGGTATAGAGCAAACCTAGATACTACCGAACAGTCAAACACGGGCTTACCTTGGGCTGTTTTGGCAAAAGTTAGACTAGTTCTCTTTATTGGCGAAGGTATTGTTAATAGGCAAGACTTTTAGCCCAGATGTTGTGTAATTATCTCTGTCCGATTACCTATTACATATTCCAAAATCTATGCAGTCCAAACTTCAACTGCTGTCTGCCCAGAATTAGTAACGCCAATTATGATACCACCCCATTGTCTCTGAATAGATGTTGTATCATTAGGAGATACATTTACATATTCGTGTCCAGCCCCAGCGTTTACACTTACCTGACCTTCCTTATTTTCTTTATTTCTTACCCACAATGTTGTAGTTCCCCCACCAGCCCATGTAGGAAAAGTTGTGCTACCCGCAATAGATAATACTACAGGATTGGCCATGAGTTTTCTCCTTGTTGACGTGAGTTGTATGTGTTGAAAAAAGTAAAAAAGCTGAAACTAGAATGAATCAAAAAGACTCATTATTAGGACTACCACCTTCCATGTGAATAACTTGGATAAATGGCAAATTTATGCCATAGAATTTAGCAGGAAAGGTTCTCACCTGGGGTCACACCCAATCGTTCGGTAAACTGATTGTAGAGTTGTATCCTGTGCAAGGCTGCTTCGGTTGGCGGTTTTTTGCATTCAATCCCACCATTAATGATGTAAATGGTCTTGCCGAAGCCTGATGTGCGTATAGCTTCATGACATGATGGCTTTGGTGATTGAGGAGTCATCCAGAACCACAAGGCGGTCATAAAGGAAATAATGCTATCTGTTGAAACCAGTTCAGGATGGTTGAGTAAGTCTTGTCCAATGGCTTGCCCGCAAGCACCATAATTGTAGTTCCAAGACAACTGGATGGGTCCACGACCATGATAGCTTTTACCAGCTATACAAGCATAAGTTGCATTATTCCTATCGCAGTATTGTTCAGCGCATCTACCATCCTCACAACCTATTTCTTCAACATATCGCAGATCCCCTGTCTCATGAGCAATGTTGGCTAAAAATGCTGCGGCCTCACGTTGGCATTGCTCCTGCGAACCCTCATTGCAGAAGCTTGGGTAAGTCTCAACAGCCCTCACCAAAGAGTCATAGGTGTATAGATTGTTCCTTTCTGGAAAGATTGTTTCATAAATATTGCGTGAAACAATATTTGAAAAACCGCTGTTGGGCGAGGGAGAAGTAGTATCCGTTTGAGGTATGCATATTTCCTGACCTGCCTGTAGACTACTAGCCTGGGCTTCTGTAAATTGCGTACCATCTGGCTTTAGAATTTCATGCCAACGATTACCATCACCCAATTTTTGTTGGGCAATCAAAAAAAGCGTATCTCCTGTTGTAACAATGTATGAATTACCGGATTGACAAGACATAAATAAACTCCAAAAATCAAGTTGAGTAATAAAAATTTAAGCTAAAGTAGTTATAAAAATATGTATCTTAGGTAGGATTGTCTAAGAGTAAAATTTACTTCTTTGTTAGCTTAGATACCAAAAATAATAATTTGGCAAAACTTCTTTGTTTTAATAGAAAACTTGGCTCTTCGGTATTTGTTATGCCAAACTATTATCTATATTCATTAAACAATATTAAAAAATGTATCAATAAATGTCTAAAAGTGCTGTAAAAGTTGACATATGAAGAATATTTGTTATTAACTAGGGCTCATTGGTGACAAGTTAAGGCTGTAAGTCTTTTGTCAAGCGGTTTTTGGATAATTATTGAAAAAAAACTCGTCAGACCCCCGCTCGAGATCAGGAAAAGGCGCGACAATTAACTTAACATTTAGTTTTCGTTTCTGTTTGATAATACCTAAATCTCGATTTTGAGGGTCAGCAAAATACTTAACTTTCTTCGGTTGCCTTACCTTTTTGATGAGCCATTGTAAAAT
>NZ_JAQMTJ010000132.1:0-8959 GCF_028330815.1 Dolichospermum lemmermannii CS-548 | reverse complement strand
TTATCACACCACGTCCCTTTTAATGCTACTTATTCTCATTAAGCATCTTAATTTTTGAATTGACTTTAGTTATTATGTACTACTTTAAGGGCTTTTTTGATCTGTGACAGTTTGGGGTGCGGAATGTGGGTTTAATGCGATCGCCCCATGCAATAATTAAGGGGTTACGAGTGCCACCAAAATGAGAAGCTATTTGCTTTGTCCATTGGAAGGGAGTTGTACCAGCCCAAGCCCAAGCTGCATGATAATGATTAAAGGTTTTGGGACTACCTAAATCATTTAAAGAAGCTAACAGTTGTTCTCGACTTTCGGGTACTTTATTGAAAACTTTTAATTCATTGACGCTACCTGCTAAACCACCTTCTGCACTAGCACCGTTATCACCAACAATGTAGAAAACTAGGGTATTGTCTAATTCCCCGATTTGGTCAATGGCATTAATTAATCTTCCTACTTCATGGTCTGTATATGCTAAAAATCCCGCAAATACTTCCATTTCATGGGCATAGATTTTTTGATCATCTGGAGATAAGAAATCCCACGCTGGTAATTCTTTCGGACGGGGAGTAAGTTGGGCATTAGCAGGAATTACACCCAATTGTTTTTGCCGGGTAAAGGTTTCTTCTCGTAATTTATCCCAGCCTTGATTAAACTTGCCTTGATACTTGTCTATCCAGACTTTAGGAGCGTGATGAGGTGCATGGGTAGCACCGGTAGCCAAATAGGTAAAGAAAGGCTTATCGGGGGCTATAGACTGTTGAGAATGAATCCAGCTAATGGCATGATCTACTAAATCTGGAGTCAAATGGTAATCAGGATTATTAGTTGGTGGTGCAATCCGCTTGGTATTTTCGACTAAAGCCGGACTCCATTGGTTAGTATCACCACCCAAAAAGCCGTAAAAATACTCAAATCCTAACCCTGTCGGCCAGCGGTCAAAGGGTCCAACCGCACTAGTTTCATAATCTGGTGTATTGTGCCATTTACCAAAAGCTGCGGTGTTGTAACCGTTTTGCTGTAATACTTCCGCTACAGTAGCTGCACTCTTAGGTAAAATAGTTGTGTAACCAGGAAAACCAGATGCTAACTCTGCAACTACACCTGTACCCACTGAATGATGATTGCGTCCAGTTAATAAAGCTGCTCTGGTAGGTGAACAAAGGGCTGTGGTGTGAAATTGGTTATAACGTAATCCTTTTTCCGCTAAATGAGTCAAATTCGGGGTTTCTATAGCACCACCAAAGGTACTCGCTTGCCCAAAACCCACATCATCCAATAATACTAATAATACATTGGGGGCTTTTTCCGGGGCTTTAATTGGTGCAGGAAAATCCGGTGTTGATTCTTTGTAAGTAATGCCGATTTTACCTTTAAAAGATGGTGGATTAATCGGTAATACTTTTCCTGTATCTGCTAGTGCGGGGCTAGTAGTGATTAGGAAAATGATGGAAAGAGATAATGCGATCGCTCGCAAAATTAAATTTAACATATTTTTTTCTCACGCAGAGACGCGGAGGCACAGAGAGGAATTAAGAGAGTGTTCTTTAATTCAGGTTTTTTACTAATCGAAAGCCGATATGAGTTGTTCCGGTATCGGGAGATTCTGATTCTCGTGCTGCTGGACGGTAGCGGCTACAATAGTTTGGCGCACATAGATAAGAGCCTCCTTTGATGACATGAAGGGCAGTTTCTGTTGGTTTTTTGGGGTCAAAACTTTTATTTGGTCCAGTGGGGTTGACGCTGTGGGCTTTGTTGTCATGTCCTAAACTAAACCAGTCGGAAGTCCATTCCCAAACGTTGCCGGTCATGTCGTAAAGTCCATAAGCATTAGCTGGAAAAGAACCTACTTTTGCTGTTCCTACATAACCATCGGCTTTGGTATTAAAAAAGGGAAAGATTCCCTGCCAAGTATTGGCTTTTTTGGCAGAATATTGATTACCCCAGGTATAAGTTGCGCTGTCTAATCCACCACGAGCGGCGTATTCCCACTGTGCTTCTGTTGGTAGTAATTTTTCTGCCCATTGGGCGTAGGCTAGAGCATCTTCGTAGGCAATATGCACAACTGGATAGTTTTCTTTCTCTGTAATGCTGCTATCAGTCCCAAAAGGATGCTGCCAATTAGCACCGGGTGTCCAATGCCACCAACTGAGAAGTTGAACTTGCTTAACTCCTGGTTCGGGCATTTGAAATACCAGAGAACCTGGTAATCGCTGCTCATCTGGTAAGTCAGGAAACTGTTCTTTTGATAATGGACGTTCGGCAACTGTTACATAATTTGTGGCATTGACAAACTCAGCAAATTGGGCGTTTGTTACCTCATATTTATCAATGCAGAAGGAGCTAACTGTCACGTTTTCTCCTGTTCGCTCTTCCTCAAAACCAGAATCATCTGCTCCCATTTTGAATATACCTCCAGAAATCATTACCATTCCTGGAGGACAGGGATTAACGGTATCTGCTAATGCTGGCGAATTGGTAAATAGTGATATGAGTGCAACTACCTGAATCAGCAGTAATATTAAGAACCGCATTTTATCCTGTTGGAACTTTTAAACCAAGAATTTTGTCCAATCCCCCTACATAAAGTTCTGTAGAATTAGCTACTACTTGGATGGATAATCCCATAGATAACTAAGCTCCTGAGCGATCGCTTGTAGAATCACTGGGAGGTTGATCTTTACTACTTCTACAACTGACCAAGTTATCTTGATCGAGATTATTAGCAGCAAATACATATACTGGACTAAAGATGAAAATTGAAGCAGTGATTAGTAAAATTACTTGCATACCTCATGGATTTATTTTTCAAAAATTTGTTCGCGTAGCGTCCCAAAGGGAAAGGAAGCAGGAGTTAACATAAACTATGAGTTCATGACAGAAATACTGGAAAAGACTTTTAACTTGTGTTCTTCTAAGTTAGTTTTTCCTCTCCTGTAGCCACTGGTAAATCTTTTTGAGTGCTATATTCTGTCCAAGAACCTTCATAAATTCTGACTTTGGGATAATTAAGCAGATGCTTTAAAACCACATATTGTAATGTAGCTTCTCGTCCTGTACTACAAGAAACAATAATGTCGTTTCCAGGAGTAATCTTTTTATCTGCCAGAATTTTCTTAATCTCATCTAATGACTTTAATTTGTGAGGATTTTTAGCATCTGTAAATGTTACCCAAGGAATATTCCGCGCACCAGGAATATGTCCATTGCGTATCCAAATATTTTCTTCACCCCGGAACAATTTTTCTGGTCTAGGATCAATAAAAGTAACTCCTGGCTTACCAATAAATTTTCTCACATCATTTAAACTCACACGCACTGAAGGGTTATCCCGAACTGTGAATTTACTGGCTGAGTATTTAGGAAATTCTTTTGTGACAACTTGATCAGTTTTATAACCAGTATAACCACCATCTAATACGGCAATATCTTTCAATCCAGAACGTTCTAGTAAATAAGCAACCATTGTCGCACCTAAAACATCTCTACCATCTGAATATACGAGTACACGACTATTATTTCTTACTCCTGAGTTGGCAAATATTTCGCCTAGTTTTTGATTGTCCCAATATTGTACTGGTAATCCTTCTTTTGGACCTCTAAAAGCCATATCAGCAATGTTTACAGCATTGGGAAGATGTCCTTCTATATAGTCGAGAGGAAAATTACGTACATCTAAAATTCTGAGGTTGGGATCTTTGGCGTTTTCAGCTACCCAATTTGATGAAACAAACTGAATGTTAGCGCGAGAATCAGCTGATAATACTGGTAAAGGTAATAAGGGGATACTTACTACAAAGGCAAAAAACATTGTCACCAAAGCAAATAACTTAGGTTTTTTTAAACTTTTGAAAGAGAAACTTTTAAACGTCATTTTTACCATTCTTTGTATTTAATCAAACCATTAATTATTAGTGAAATTACCTTAATTAGCACTAATATTAAAGTAATTTCAAAAACTGCATTTTACGCCGTTGGGACTGTTAAACCGAGAATTTTAGCAAATCTCTCTACATAAAATTCTGTAGGATTAGCAACTTGTTGAATGGATTCCCGTTGACGCAGATTTTCCCACCATTGCTGCAATTTAGGTGTTTCTGTTGGCAGTGTAAAATTACGGAATTTCTCCAAAACTGGTAATCTTTCAAACCAAGGATAGAAGCTAATATCAACTAAACTTAAATTTTCCCCCAACCAGTAAGCACCATTACTAGAAAGTTTACCTAATCCTTCTTCTTCAATATACAAAAGAGACTCTAAAAACTCTCTCCGTCCCTGTTCTTGTTCTTGTGTATCTTTACCACGCAGCAATTTACCGAAGGCTGGAGCTAAACGAGTATTAGCGTAGTCAATCCAAATCCTAGCAACTGCTTTTTTAGCAGGATCATGAGGTAATAAAGCGGGTTCGGGGAATACTTCTTCTAAATATTCATTGATAATTGTAGACTCATATATTTCTACATCTCCATGCTTAATCGCAGGAACTTTACCATAGCGAGAAACTTGGGTAAAAGCTTCTGGCTTATTCTGTAAATCAATTTCAATTGCTGTAAAATCAATTCCTTTTTCCAGTAATACCACACGGGTTCTTTGGGAGAAAGTAGAGGCTTTAGCGTAATAAAGTTGTAAGTTACTCATTTAGTCCTTTCCTTGATTAGGATTTGTTTGAATTTTTGGTTAATTGCAAAAATCGCAAGTTGAATGACAGCCAAAGATAGAAGTGAATCAATTTCACTCCTACGATTTAAATTTTTTAACTGGCAAACTACCAGGGTTTTAAGTTAACTACGGTTTCTTGGTCGGATTAGCGTATTATATTAGGAGTATTCCATAGTTTTTACTAAAAAACAAGTCTTTTAGCAAACATTGTTCTCAAAATTTACCAGCCAAAATGCTCAACAATTTAACACTTGTCCATAGCTTGCTTCTTTTCAGTACCGCGTTTATTGCCGGGTCACTTAATGCTGTAGCGGGAGGTGGTAGTTTTATTACATTCCCCACGTTGATATTTACTGGTGTATCGCCAATTACTGCCAATGCTACAAATAATACTGCTTTATGGATTGCAGCTATGGCCAGTGCGGGTGCATATCGTCACAATTTACATATTCCGCGACGACAGCTTTTGATACTATGTATTACCAGTTTAATTGGTGGGGGAATTGGTTCTATTATTTTGTTATATACATCAGCGGATGTGTTTAAACAGCTACTTCCTTATCTGTTACTTTCAGCCACGCTGATATTTACATTTAGCGAACCTCTGAAAATGTGGCTACAATTTCAAAGCAAAAAATCATCATCAGAATCTCCACCTTTATTAATTCTTGTGATTGCTCAATTAGCAATATCTATTTATGGAGGTTTTTTTGGTGCAGGTTTAGGAATTTTAATGTTAGCAACTTTAAGCTTTTTAGGTATTAAAAATATTCACACCATGAATGCTTTTAAATCTTTTCTTGGTAGTTGTATCAACGGTATCGCTATTTTTCCTTTTATGTTCGCTGGTTTAATTGCTTGGCATCAGGCTATTTTAATGGCTGTGGGTGGTTCACTTGGTGGTTATTTATGCGCTCATTATGCTCGGAGATTAGACCCTCGTTTTGTGCGGATATTTGTGATTGTTGTTGGTTTTAGTATGACTACTTACTTTTTTATTCGGGGCTAAAACCAAGAACAATCGTCGTAAAAATGAACTAGTTGCTGATTTTATTGAGAGTGCATGAAAATTTTTACATCAAGTTTATTGTCCTGCTTTCTATGTCATTAAACCTGAAGTTAATTGGTCAAGAATAATTTTATACGATTCGCTAAGTCTATTAATTAGTGCATCATAAATAACCTCATAATTTTCGTTTTTCTCTAGTAAACTAAGCCTCTTATTAATGCTCTTCAGAGTTTCCTGTTTTTTAGAATCTGAAGTAAGATGGGAACTCAAAACACGAAAATCATACAGCACATATAATGGAAGTGATACATTTGAAAAATCAGGGATATGAATAATTTTTTCTAACCATTTTTCAAATAATTTTAGAGACCTAAGCCCTTTGATTTCATCTTTATTGAGTACATCTTTAAGTTCATTTTTAAGGAAATGCGGATCTAGACTTTCAACCATAACTCTGTTAAGAGCCTCTATAACGGTACTGATATGTTTTTCTTGCCAGAATACTGGTCGGTCAAGATTCTCAATAACTTTACTTATTTCTCCTTCAAATGAGTAAAGGTATCCCCCTCTTTCTCTTTGGCAAGCCTGAATAACTTTTGATCTAATATGAAATAAAGCATTTTCAGGAGAGGGATTTGAAAATTGCACCTCTATTTGCGATTCATAAAACTCAGAGTATAAATCATGATCAGATTCTACATTTTCAGATCTAAGATAATGTTGTTCATTCAATGGCAATTTATCAATATCACCTAGCCACATGATAACTTTGCGATTCCTATTAATACCGAAAGAGATATCAAACTCATCTTTTTTATGTATGCTCCCATAAGTTTTGGAAAATAAATCTAGGCGATAGTCGGGATGTTGAGAGTATTTGTTTAAAACTGCAAGATTAAAGAAAACCGGAGTTAAAAAGCCATCATCCCAGTGTCTTTGCAATCCTGGTATATTTTCATAGTCTCTATGGTCATATAGAAATTCAACTTGCCCATAATTGAAACGCCTTTTAAAGTCTTGTCGAGGAGACAACCGTACCTCCAGTGTTCCTTGCTCTTTTGCTTGATCACTGACAGCTAGTATGACTCCTTTTGTTTTCTCTGGAAAATAATATTTAGCGCAATTATCACAATGCAAAAGAGGAATGTTTGACATATATATATTTATTCCCTCAAAAATTATTTTATAACTATCAAAACAAAAGTCTAGCCAACCATTACAAATCTCACAGTAGTGGGTTTGGATTTTTTCAAGTTGCAAGTCAACCATTTAAACTGCAAAGCTCCCGATTAGTATTTGCCATCAATGCTAGAAATAGTATATCTTGTAGCAGACTAGGTTGCCTTTCTTAACTCAAGCTGCAAGATGAGTGATCGCACTGATTCAAACTTTTATTAAATGAATCAAAAAAGAGAACAAGCGATCGCATCTTGCACAGAAGAACAGGGATTAACAGGAGTAATGTGATGGATCAAGCTAAGAAAGAACGTTTAGAATCTAAAGGCTGGAAAATTGGCACAGTTTCCGATTTTCTGGAGTTAACAACTGAAGAAAGTATCTTTGTGGAAATTAAACTAGCTCTCAGTAAAAACTTGAAGGAACGTCGCCAAAAATTGATGACTCAAAGTGAACTTGCTGCTAAAATTAGCTCCAGCCAACCTCGAATTGCTAAAGCTGAAAATGGCGATGCTTCAGTTTCAATTGAATTATTAGTTCGGGCAATTTTAGCCACTGGTGCAACTCCTTAAGATATTGGCCAGGTTATTTCAGGTGTGAAGTAAAAGAAATCATGAAAATGACCCTTTCTTTTAACAGGAGTTAATCATGACTATAGTTATTTGTTATTTGTTAATTAAGGCTTGTTCCTGTGGTAGAAATCCACCAGCTTGCATTTGCCATAATCTGTAATAAGCTCCACCCTTAGCCAATAGTTTAGAGTGTGTACCATCTTCAATGATGCGACCTTGATCAAACACCAAAATGCGGTCTAAATGAGCGATAGTAGATAAACGATGTGCCACCACAATTACCGTTTTTCCATTCATTGCTGAATCTAGGGTATCTTGAATCGCTTTTTCCGTAATGGAATCAAGGCTAGAAGTTGCTTCATCTAAGATTAAGATAGGTGCATTTTTGAGGATAACGCGAGCAATCGCAATTCGTTGTCTTTGTCCCCCAGAAAGTTTAACACCACGTTCCCCCACTAGAGAATCATAACCCTCCCTCATTTGGGCAATAAAATCATCAGCATAGGCTTTCCGTGCTGCTTCTATCAGTTCTGCTTCTGAAGCTTCTAAACGTCCATAAAGAATATTTTCTAACAAAGTGCGGTGGAATAGAGAAGGGTCTTGAGGAATCAAACTAATTTGCGAATGTAGGGCTTCCTGAGACATATCTTTGATATCCACCCCATCAATCAATATTTGTCCCGATTGAGGGTCAAATAAACGCAAAATCAGATTGACAAAACTAGATTTCCCAGAACCGGAAAACCCCACCAGTCCAACGCGCTCTCCTGGTTGAATGGTGACAGAGAGATTAGTGAATACAGTTTTCTCTGATGAGTAGCCAAAATGCACCTGCCGAAACTCAATACTACCTTTAGTGATGGCGTGATTTATCGCATTGTCCCGATCTATGATTTCATGGGGTTGAATGATAGTATTCACACCATTAGCTACATTACCAATATGTTCAAAAAATTCTAAAAACCGTTTGCTTAAATTGCGAGCTTCACTAATGATTAAAAGTGACAAACTGGTGGCAACAACGAAGTCAGCCGCAGCAATTTTTCCTTGACTCCAGAGAGAAAGTGAGTAATACAAAGTGCCGATTTTTAAAACTGCTGCTGAGATAAACTGAAACCAGCGAATTCGTTCGGAATACCAGTTAGACTTTCTCACCTCTTTAAGTTCGCGCTTTAATTGGTCATTCAAATAGCGGCGTTCAAAACCCAAACGAGCAAATAGTCGGCTACTGGTGAGATTAGTCACCGAATCTACAATAATCCCAGTGGTTTCACTTCTAGCAGATGCGGCTTTGCGGGCATAAATTCGGCAACGAGTCGCTAACCAGAAGGAAATACTGATGAATAAAACTGCCCAAATCCCCACAAATGCAGCCAGGGGAGGATAGACACGATAGAGTAATGCAGCCCACATTCCGCACCCCAAACTGTCACAGATCAAAAAAGCCCTTAAAGTAGTACATAATAACTAAAGCCAATTCAAAAATTAAGATGCTTAATGAGAATAAGTAGCATTAAAAGGGACGTGGTGTGATAAAGTGAAACTT
>NZ_JAQMTJ010000131.1:0-12047 GCF_028330815.1 Dolichospermum lemmermannii CS-548 | reverse complement strand
GGCTTTAAAACCCCCATTCCCTTGTAGGGAAGGGGGGGAGGGGGGTTAGGTTTTTGGAGATTATGGGTTTCATATAATACTTTTCAAACAACCTCTAACACTGTTTTGCATCTGCTGGATTCACAAAATCATGTAAATCAGCATCCCAAATACTAATATAAATAAAATCACAACTTTGTCGAACTATTTGACCTTTTACCCCACCCTTACTAAAAGTAAAATTATCTGTTTGTCGTTGTTGAACTTGTTGCAGTCCTTGTTTAATTTCTGCGGTAGCTTCTCCATTCAATAAACCATTGAGAGTTGTCTGCATAACTTCAGGTTCTACAGACGATGCAAAAGCTGCTTCTGTTTGTTTTAGCGTTCCAGTTTTCTTGTCAAATAAGTAGCCTAAATCAATTTTGTCAGGAACAACTTTATAAGTAACAGCGCGGGTATTTCCCCATAATCCTCTTAAATCTTTCTTTGGTTTACCTAGCGTTTCTTCTACACTACTTCTTGATGTACCTGTAGGAAATGCTGGTACAGTTTCCCTAGTATTAGTAACTACTTGATCACGTTTTCCCTTTCTTTTCTTCTTTCCTGTTTCTTCAATAGTTAAAGTTGGTTCAGTTGTAGGAACTACAGACGTTTGTTCCTGTTCATTTTTTATTTCTGGTTGTGGAGTTGATTCTATGGAAGGAGTAGGAGTATTTTCAGGAATTGTCTCTGTGGGTTCAGGTAATATTGAAGGGGTCGGAGATACAGTTGCTTCAGAAATGGGAGTATTTACAGTTGTTGGTATTGGTGTTGGTGTTAGGATTGATGTTGGGGTTGGGGTTGGGGTTGGGGTTGGTGTTTCTGTGATGTTGGAATTAGTGACAATGGAATTTGTGGTTTGTGGTCGGTTTATGCTAGAAATAGCCATTGCACCAATTAAACTTCCCATCATAACGCTACCAATAATCACCGCTGGTTTTTGCCAAATTTGCTGATTATTCCCAGTTTTAACCACGGGATTTTGAGAGAGTGAAGATATAGGTTGATTTAGTGCGGCAGGAGTGAGATGAATTGTCGCTGCTGTTTGAGTAGTATGATAAACTTGTGAGGGAATAGAAGTGTCAGATTTTAAAGCATATAGCATTTTATTCGCAGTAGTAAAGCGATCGCTCGTGCGGGGTTCAATTGCTTGAGTTAGTAGCATTACTAATTGGGGAGAAATCCTCCCAGCGTATTCTTGCCAAATAACCTGTCCCGTGTGAGGATGAGTTTCTAATTCTTGAGGATATTTACCCGTAAGTAAATAAATAGCCGTTAAACCCAAACTATAAATATCAGTAGCATAAACCGGACGACCAATAGCTTGTTCACTAGGCATAAATCCAGGAGTCCCAATCACTAGAGACTGAGTAGGATGTCCAGCAGCATTAATAGTAGTCCGAATAGTTTCTTTAACCGCACCGAAATCAATTAAAACTGGTTTATTATCTATTTCCCGCAAAATAATATTATCTGGTTTAATATCTCGATGAATAATCCCTTTACTGTGGACATAATCCAACACAGACAGCAAACTTAACAGAATTTCTCTAACAGTATTTTCCTGTAATTGTCCTTGAGATTGAATCACATTAGTCAAAGTGTGACCATGCACCCATTCTTGCACCAGATAAAAGAGACCATTTTCCGAGAAATAAGCATAAAGTTGGGGAATTTGGTCATTAGCTTCCCCCAAATACTCCAACGTCGCAGCTTCTCTCTCAAACCGTTGTTGAATTACTTGATAAGTTTTGGGGTCATTGCTGATAGGTTTAAGTTGCTTAATCACACAACGACGACGGGAAGGCATATAGGTATCTTCAGCGAGAAAAGTTTCACCAAACCCTCCTGCACCTAAAACCTGAATAACCTGATAACGATTGTTTAGCAACTTCATAATTATGAAAAATTACCAATATATTTAATACCAAATTTTATGTGAAACTGCACAAAAAAATAATCATCCATATTTATCTGCGTTTATCGGCGTTCATCTGCGGTCAATAATTCTTAAAATCTTATTCTATGCAACTTCATCTTAATTTGGTAGAACCAATCAACATCTCCAGAAATTAAACATCCCCAAATCAGAATCAGGATACCCAAGATCAAAAGATAAACAAAATAATTAAATCCTGTAAATCCTGAAATCCCGTAAATCCTGATTCAGACAAAAAATCAACTAGACCACAGCAGCAGCCTGTTTCTTAAAAAAAGCTTGTAAAACAGTTTCCGCAATTTGAGGACTACTCAAACCTAACTCCGCAAAAGATTGATCCGGTGTGGCATGATCTACCAAAATATCAGGAACACCAATCCGCTTCACAGGGACAACAATATCAGCATCAAGTAAAGCCTCAGCCACCGCAGAACCAAAACCACCCATTAAACAACCTTCTTCCAAAGTCACAACCCGACCAATTTGTTTAGCCAAAGGTAAAATCAACTCAGTATCCAAAGGCTTAACAAAACGGGCATTAATCACAGTTGCTTCAATCCCATGTTCGCTGAGAATTTCCGCCGCTTGCATTGCCGGGTAAACCATTGTACCATAGCCCACAATTAACACATCATCCCCTTGACGGAGAATTTCCCCCTTCCCGATTTCCAAAGCTTCCCAACCTTCCTCCATTAAGGGGACACCGTGACCATTACCACGGGGGAAACGCATAGAAATCGGTCCATCAGTGTAATTAATCCCAGTCACAACCATCCGTTGTAATTCCGCCTCATCCTTGGGAGCCATTACCACCATATTCGGAATGAAACGTAGATAAGCGATATCATACATACCTTGGTGAGTCGGACCATCAGCACCAACAATCCCTGCCCGATCTAAACAGAAGAATACAGGTAGATTTTGAATGCAAACATCATGAATAATTTGGTCAAAGGCGCGTTGTAAGAAAGTCGAGTAAATAGCAGCAACAGGACGCATACCTTCACAGGCTAAACCGGCAGCCAAGGTAATAGCGTGTTGTTCAGCAATACCCACATCAATATACTGGTTAGGCAATTTAGCTTGTAGTTTATCTAAACCTGTACCAGTCGCCATTGCGGCTGTGATGCCGACAATTTTAGGATTTTGTGCCGCCAGTGTCACTAAAGTATGAGAAAAGACCTTAGCGTAAGCGGGGGGTTTAGGTTTGTTGGAAGGAATCGCTTTCCCAGTGGTTAAATTAAAGGGAGTTTGGGCATGGTAGCCTACTTGATCTTTTTCCGCCAGTTCATAGCCCTTACCCTTAGTTGTCACTACGTGAACCAAAACAGGACCAGTAATTTGATGTGCCTGTTGGAATGTGGCAATTAACTCTTCTAAATTATGGCCATCAACTGGCCCCATGTAGGTAAAGCCCAATTCTTCAAAAACAGCGCCGACTTTGGGAACTGCTAACCGCTTCATACCTTCTTTGATGCGTTCCAGTTCTGGGGAAAGCGATTCACCCACAAAAGGCAGATGTTTTAACTGTTCCTCAATTCCATCTGAGAGAAACTGCACCGGCGCACTCAGACGCATTTTATTCAGATAACGAGGAATCGCCCCCACATTGGGAGAAATGGACATCTCGTTATCATTGAGAACCACGAGGAGATTAGTTTTGGGTAAGTGTCCCGCGTGGTTAATCGCTTCTAGCGCCATGCCTCCAGTTAAAGCCCCATCACCAATCACAGCAACGGTTTTAAATTTTTCCCCTTTTAAGTCGCGGGCTAAAGCCATTCCTAATGCGGCCGAAATACTTGTAGAAGCGTGTCCTGCCCCAAAATGGTCAAATTTGTTCTCGCCGCGTTTAAGATAACCTGCAACGCCATCTTTTTGGCGAAGAGTGTCGAAATTACTGTAGCGTCCGGTAATTAATTTGTGGGGATAAGCTTGATGTCCTACGTCCCATGTAACCTTATCCCGATCTAAATCTAAGGTTTGATAAAGCCCCAGTGTTAATTCGACAACGCCCAAACCCGGACCCAAATGCCCTCCAAAGGCTGCTACGGTTTGTAGGTGCTTCTCACGAATTTGCCGGGCAATTTGTTCTAACTGCCGAATTGACAAACCATGCAACTGGTTAGGATGGGTAATTTCACTCAAGTGCATATTATCGGCTTTTCCTCTGTTAAGTCTTCTCTTGGCATAATTTTATTTTCCCACTTTCGGTGGCTTCTAAAATATAACTGTCATTAATTATTGTTGTACAACTATAACCTTTGCGCGTTATTAAGAGCTATGTATACCAATTTTAATGGGTACGGCTGGACTCGAACCAGCGACCGTCCGCTTAGAAGGCGGATGCTCTATCCAACTGAGCTACGTACCCATGAAGCCTTCACAATCATAGCTAAAATTGTCTAAATAAGCAAGAGAAAATTAAAAATTTCCTAATTTCATTCAGAGGGAACAGGGAACGGGCAACAGGGAACAGAAAAAACTCATGTTTTTAACCGTTTATTTGCCACAGAGATAACCGGGGTATTACAGAAAAATCAATTTCCCGATATATCTGCCGCAGATGCAGTAAAATCTTTCCTAACCGCGAATTTGTCATAGGTCAGTAAAATGCCAGCTTGGCAAGAAACTCATGTAATTCTTTTTTGAGAAGAACTGCACAGATTAGGAAAAACATACTTTGGTGACACCAAGAACTATTTATCAGTTGGTTACAAAAATCTCCACTTCATCAGCTTTGGCGTTAAGGTGGATATTGATTTGTTAAAAAACAACTCTTAACTGGCACTTGCCTTTAACTGGCTATTGTCTATCACACAAGTACGTAAATGCCAATTATTTCATCAATTTTGTAAACAATATTACATTCAGAGCATTTACATAGTTAATCTCTATGAGTAAATCTTACGACAACTCATCTGATCTCAAGCCCACCTACTTAACTACTCAAAACCTTGTTCTTTGCTGTTTTAGCTGGGCTGTTTTAGCATTGTTATACTTTTTGTTGTTCAGTGCCAAAATCTCTGACCCAGAGCAAGCAGGAATAGAAGTTCGCGCCCAGTGGTATGTAATTGGTACAAATATTTTTGAAGCTGTGGCTTATTTGGGTGCAAGTCTCTTATGCTGGAGGAACTGGCGGAGTACCCAAATGGTTAGTAGTGGAAAAGTCTGGCTCTCAATCGGGTTAGGAATGTTTGCTTATTTTATAGGTGGACTCGTTTTCGGCTATATAGAAATCGTCCTAAAACAAGAGCCAGATGTATCTATTGCTGATATATTTTTTGTCCTCACATATTTATGTTTAGGGACTGGTATGGCTTTAGCCTTGCTTTCTCGCCGCATTCATCTAGACCCATGGCAATGGCTAATTGTAGCAGCAGTTGGCGGATTAGGCAGTTTTCTCCCTTGGTTGATTGCTCAAAAAGAGCAAACATCAACTCAACAGATAGCCTTTTTTCTCAACTTGTTTTACATAGTTAGCGATGTGGCATTATTAATTATTGCCACAACTATGCTGCTGGCTTTTTGGGGCGGTAAAGTCTCCTTGTCTTGGCGAATGATTGCCGCAGCCGCATTTTCGCTCTACATTGCAGATATGCAGATATGTGGTTTAAATTCGCCCAATGACCTAATTATCAAAGTGGAGACATACTAGAAGTATTCTGGGTGTTTAGTGGAGTGTTATTCGGTCTGGGTGCTGTTCTAGAATATGACGCATCATTGAGTCTTAAAGGCCGAGACCGTGGACGCAAACTAACTTAACAAATTTTGGTGTCTACCGTGAGAAAATTAACAGATTCTGACAAACAAGAAATTCTCAAGCTATATCGAGAAACTGCGGAAACAACCTCGACTTTAGCAGAACGCTATGGTGTGAGTAACTCTACAATTAGCCGTCTGCTTAAAAGTACCTTACCAGAAGAAGAGTACGAATTTCTCGTCTCTTTAAAACGTGCTGCTAGAACCCCTGAAGGCAGAGCGCAGGTAAGTTATGAGCAGTTACCGCTGTTGACCCAACCACCATTGGTAGTAGAGGCTTCTAGCAGCGTCCGCAGTGGTGGGGAGTTATTGAACCCAAAAGTAGAAAAGCCCACAATAGAAGCAGAAGCATTACCAGAACCAAAACCAGAAGCATTACCAGAACCAGAACCAGAGAATGATTTTGATTTTGATCAACCGATTCCGGCTAATAGACGGGTGAAAACACGCTCCTCAGCAGTGGAAAAACCCAAGCTTCCTGTTATCAAGGAAACTCCTATTGTCAAAGAACTGGAAATTGTTAGACACAAGCCAACGGAAACGCCAATTGTTCCCAAACCAAAGATAGAGGTAGAAACTCGATATTCACAGCCGAGTCTGTTTGCGGAAATTCTCGATGAAGATTTGTTGGATGAACCTGATGATTTAGAAGATGACGATTTAGATGATGATTTGTATGAGGATGAGGAGGACTTTGAGGACGAAGACTATGAAGCTCCAAAACCCCTAGTTACTAGACGGGGAAATGGGGAAGTATCTGTACAAGTTTTACCATTGTCAGTCGCTAATTTACCGAAAACTTGCTATTTGGTAATTGATCGTTCTGCGGAGTTAATTACCCGGCCACTCAAGGATTTTGGTGATTTGGGTCTCATTCCTAGTTTGGAAAATCAACAGAAAACACTGCCAATTTTTGATAACCATCGTGTAGCTAAACGCTTTTCTACTAAGCGCGATCGCGTGATTAAAGTTCCCGATAGTCAAATGCTCCATAAAGCTAGTAGCCATTTACAAGCTAAAGGGATTACGCGACTGTTGATTGATGGTCAAGTCTACTCATTGTCTTTGGTCTAAGGCAATGCGAATATTTGCTGGTTGGAGTAGTTAGCTACTCTAACCGCCGCTTGATCAAGGTGGCCTCTGACCATGTTAAAATCAAAATAATATTCATAATTCCGACTAATTTTAAGTAGTTTATTTAGCCAAATAGGTGCTATTAATTGCTTAATTTCAATTTTGTCTACCGCTTTATTCAGAAACGTATCTACCGTAATGGTTAACACTGCTGCTTCTCCTGCGACCAATCGTCAGCCTTCTAAAGTCGAAGGTATCAAAGAAAATAGTAATTTTTTACGTGAACCTGTTGCCACTGAGCTACTTCAGGACACTACCCACTTTAGTGAAGACGCAATTCAGATTCTCAAGTTTCACGGTTCTTATCAACAGGATAACCGTGATAACCGCATCAAGGGTCAGGAAAAAGATTACCAAATGATGCTGCGGACAAAAAATCCCGGTGGTTTAGTACCCCCTGAGCTTTATTTGGCTTTGGACAAACTGGCTGATGAATATGGTAATCATACCCTCAGAGCTACTACTCGCCAAGGCTTTCAGCTACATGGTATCTTAAAAAAGAACCTGAAAGCGGCGATCGCTACAATTGTTCAAAATCTTGGTTCAACCTTGGGCGCTTGTGGTGACATTAACCGCAACGTTATGGCTCCTCCAGCCCCCTTTAAAAATCGCTCAGAATATCAGTATGCTTGGGAATATGCCCAAAATATCGCTGATTTACTTTCTCCCCAAACCGGTGCTTATTATGAAATTTGGTTAGATGGGGAAAAAGCCATTAGCGCTCAAGAACATCCAGATGTCAAAGCAGCGCGACAAACCAACGGTAATGGCACTATTCTTCATGATTCCGTAGAACCCATCTATGGAACTCACTATATGCCCCGCAAATTTAAAATTTGCGTCACAGTTCCGGGAGATAATTCTGTTGATTTATATTCCCAAGATTTGACGTTGGTAGTGATTACCAATAAAAAAGGCGCATTAGCGGGATTTAATATTTTTGCTGGTGGTGGTCTGGGGAGAACCCATAATAAAGAAGAAACCTTTGCTAGAGCCGCTGACCCCATTGGCTATGTAGCTAAAGCTGATGTATATAATCTTGTAAAGGCTATAGTGGCGACACAACGAGATTATGGCGATCGCACGGACAGACGACACGCGAGGTTAAAATACTTAATTAATGATTGGGGTGTAGATAAATTCCGCACTCAAGTCGAAGAATACCTTGGTAAACCCATCGAACCTTTTAAACCTCTGATCCAGTTTAAATATAAAGACTTTTTGGGCTGGAATGAACAAGGCGATGGTAAACTCTTTTTGGGTATTTCCATTGATAACGGGCGTGTGAAAGATGACGGAACATTCCAACTAAAAACCGCTTTGCGGACAATTGTTGAGCAATTTAATCTGCCTATTCGGCTCACAGGTAATCAAAACCTGCTATTTTACGATATTGCACCAGAAGATAAAGCAGCAATTCAAGAGATTCTGGATAAATGTGGCGTTGTTGCTGATCCTAGCCAAATAGCAGCATTGACCCGCTATGCTATGGCTTGTCCGGCTTTACCTACTTGCGGTTTAGCAATCACAGAATCGGAAAGAGCCATTCCTGGAATTTTAGAACGAATTCGGGCTTTATTAGATAAATTGGGTTTACAAAATCAGCATTTTGTGGTTAGGATGACCGGTTGCCCTAACGGTTGCGCTCGTCCTTATATGGCAGAATTGGGTTTGGTGGGTAGTGCTGTGGAATCTTATCAAGTATGGTTGGGTGGTTCACCAAATCAAACTCGGTTAGCGCAACCTTTTGTGGAAAGACTGCACCACAATGATCTGGAAAGTTTTCTAGAACCGATTTTTGTCTTCTTTAAAAAGTCGCGGACACCGAAAGAAAGTTTTGGGGATTTTTGCGACAGATTGGGTTTTGATGCAATTAGGGAATTTGTGGCTGATTACACACCAGGAGATCCTACCAGCAGCGGTAAATCCCGTCACCGCATCAGTCTGCGGGATGATTTTTACGCTCAACTCAAGGAAACGGCGGAAAAGCAAGAACGACCGATGACTGATTTGGTACATGAGGCTTTGGAGGCTTATTTCCAAACTCTGTAGGAATATATTCTCACGCAAAGGCGCAAAGTTGTTTTTGGGGTTTTTTGCGTGAGATTGAATTACAGCTATTTTTGGGTGAATTAATTACATTTTTCTTTCTCACGCAGAGGCACGGAGAGAAATCAAGTTATTGTAGTTGAGAATCAAAGATATATGATATATGAAAAAACTTTTAATTACAGGTGTTAGTGGTTTTTTAGGTTGGCATCTTGGTCAATTAGCGCAGTTAGAATGGGAAGTTTACGGTACATATCATACCCATTTTCTAGAAATACCTGATATTAAAATGGTGAAAGTTAATTTAACAGACTTTCAGGAATTAAAGGGGATATTTAATGATATCAAACCGGATGCAGTAATTCACACTGCTGCCCAATCGCAACCAAATTATTGTCAACTTCATTCCCAGGAATCTTATAAAATAAATGTTACAGCCTCTTGTGATATTGCGGGACTTTGTGCTGATAATTCTTTACCTTTAGCTTTTACCTCTACCGATTTAGTTTTTGATGGTTTAAATGCACCTTATCAAGAAATAGATCAAGTATCACCTGTTAATATTTACGGTGAACAAAAAGTCGAAGCTGAAGCAGGTATATTAAAAGTATATCCCCAAGCGGCTATTTGTCGAATGCCGTTAATGTTTGGCAGGGAAACACCCACAGCTAAAAGCTTTATTCAGCAATTTATCCAAATATTGAAAGACGGAAAAGAACTAAGTTTATTTATAGATGAATTTCGCACTCCGGTTAGTGCAAATACAGCCGCGAAAGGGTTATTATTAGCTTTAGAAAAGGTTAATGGGATCATTCATTTAGGTGGAAAAGACAGAATTTCCCGTTATGAATTTGGGAAAATATTAGTTGAAATCTTACAACTTCCAAATGATAAATTAAAATCCTGTTTTCAGACAGATGTGAAAATGCCAGCACCAAGGCCAAAAGATGTTTCTTTAGATAGTTCCCAGGCTTTTGCTTTGGGTTATCAATCATTATCTGTGAGAGAGGAGTTAGAAATATTAAAATCTACCTGTTAGGGTCTGTTAGCGAAGCATAACGCCCCATGCAAAGTCGTTTTTAAGGTTTTTTGCCTGAGATTACGGACGGGGAGTATACAGCGGTTTCCGCTCTTATGAGGTACAAAGTCGAATCATGAAACTCTTGTAGTGCGGGCATCTTGCCCGCTAGATATGTACCTCATAACACCGGGAAGTGCTGTAGCTGACACCATACTCCTGTATTTTTTTTAAACTGTCACTGGTTGACGAACTTCTATAGCTTCTCCAGTTAAACTAAAAGCCCGAACTTCGGTAATTTTGACTTTGACTATTTGCCCTTTAAGCTCATTAATATCACCAGTAAAAAACGTGAGACGATTTCCGCCGGTTCTTCCCATGACTTGATTTGTGTCTTTGGTGTTTTGCGCTTCTACTAATACTTCTTCAATGCGGCCAAAGTAACGTTGCGATCGCTCGGCTGCCTTAATATTAACTAAATGATTCAATCTTTGCAAGCGATCGCTTTTTACCTCTTCACTGAGTTGATTATCCCACAAAGCCGCAGGTGTGCCAGGACGGGGTGAATAAGCCGCAGTATTCACTAAATCAAAACCGATATCTTCCACCAATTTTAAAGTATTTTCAAACTGTGTTTCTGTCTCACCGGGAAAACCCACAATCGCATCAGCACTAATTGACGCATCTGGCATATATCCTCTAATAGTATCAATAATCCGGCGATATTTTTCGTGTGTATAACCCCGTGACATAGCTTTTAAAAGCTCATTGTCACCAGACTGAAAGGGAATATGGAAATGTTCGCATACCTTGGGCAAATCTGCACAAGCTTTAATTAATCTTTCTGTAAAATAACGTGGATGACTCGTGGCAAATCTAATGCGTTCAATACCCGGTACATCATGTACATAATAAAATAAATCTGTCAATGTGTGCAGGTGACGACCTTCGGGAGTAGAACCGGGTAAATCTCGTCCATAAGCGTCAATATTTTGACCCAAGAGCGTAATCTCTTTGTACCCTTGTCTCGCTAACTGTTCAATTTCGGATCTAACCGCTTCTGGTGTGCGGGACTGTTCCACACCACGAACGTTAGGAACTACACAATAAGTACAACGTTCGTTACAGCCATAAATGATATTTACCCAAGCTGTGACTTGACTATCCCGACGCGGTTGGGTGATATCTTCAAAAATGTGAACTTCTTCAGTAGCGACAACTTGATTACCTGCAAAAACCGACTCTAGCAAATCTTTCAGACGGTTAGCGTGTTGGGGTCCCATGACTAAATCCAATTCTGGCACCCGTCGCAGTAAAGCTGCCCCTTCTTGTTGGGCAACACAACCAGCAACAATCAAAGTTAAATCAGGTTCTTCCTGCTTGCGTTTGGCCTGTCTACCTAAATAAGAATATACCTTTTGTTCCGCATTATCCCGAATGGTGCAGGTGTTGTAAAGGATTAAATCTGCCTGATTTGGGTCTTCTGACCACTCAAAGCCCATGTCCTCTAAGATGCCAGCCATGCGCTCAGAGTCGGCCTTATTCATTTGGCAACCGAAGGTAATAATGTGGTAATGGCGTTTAGTGGTCATTGGGAATTACGCTTAGTTAGTAATGTATATCAAATCTGTTTATTATTCAGTTTACAACTTTTCTGGCAGAAACAGGCTCATTGAACAGAAGTTTCACACCTTTTATATCTATATGGATAATAACAGCTTTCATCACATTTTCCCTAATTTGGTTTGTTCACTACATATATATAGTAAGTAAGTTGGCGTTAAACAATCAACATATGTAACGAAATGTAAATTCGACAAATACCTTATAGATAGGTTATTTAAGGGTTTTTACGAAAAAAATGTATATTGATTTTATCGTGCCGACTTACTTAGTAATAATCGAAAGTTTATGGCTAACAAAATTATAACCAATCACCAATAAATAATGATCAAAAAATTAAATTTTTTGCAAATTATCTGCATTAATATAACCTGAGTTCGATGTAAGAAAACCAGCTAAAAATGAGTATTCAAAAGGGTTAGAGGCTTTTCTGGAAAGAGCCTATATTCTCAATAAACATTAATTATTGAGAATTAATAGGAAACCAGCCTAGATTTAAGTAAATTT
>NZ_JAQMTJ010000130.1:0-4571 GCF_028330815.1 Dolichospermum lemmermannii CS-548 | reverse complement strand
GGTTCACAGCTTTGGGTGTTAGCACAATGGCTTTCAACTTGAACGGTTTCAACTTCAACCAATCTGTCATGGATTCTCAAGGTCGTGTCATCGCTACATGGGCTGACGTAATCAACCGCGCTAACTTAGGTATGGAAGTAATGCACGAGCGTAACGCTCACAACTTCCCTCTAGACTTGGCTGCTGCTGATGTTGCTCCTGTTGCTTTAAGCGCTCCTGCTATCAACGGTTAATAACTAGAGTCTAGTTAAATAAAAAACGCTCTCCGCAAGGGGGGCGTTTTTATTATGAAAAATAAATTATTGTTAATCAGAGTTTGAATTATAATATTTTTACTAGAAAAGGAAAATTAAGTAAATATAGTAAATAAACATTATTATGAGTCAAATAAAAGTTAAAAATTTCGGACCAATTAAGTCAGGTTTTGCAGAAAATAATGGATTTATAGATATTCGCAAAATTACTGTTTTTATCGGTAATCAAGGTACAGGAAAAAGTAGCATTGCTAAGTTAATTTCAACATTTAGCTGGTTGGAAAAACAGTTATATCGTGGAAATTTAGCAATAAAAGATGTGAAAACCTATAATAGGTTTGTTAAAACATATTGTAACTATCATAACTTGAATAATTATTTCTTGCCAGAAACTAAAATTGAATATGTAGGAAATGCTTTTTATTTTTATTTCCAAGATGGAAAATTAAACATTTATCCTAAGATTCTTCATTTTAATAGAACTTATATTGTACCTAAAATTATGTATGTACCAGCAGAAAGAAACTTTTTTAGTGTTGTCAAGGGTGCTGAAAAAGTAAAAGGATTACCTCAATCATTATCTACTTTTTTTGAGGAATTAGAACGTTCTCAACAGGAATTATCAGAAAGTTTGACTTTACCAGTGGGTGATGTAAAGTTGGAATTTGATCAAAAAAATAATACTTTAAATATTATAGGAAGTGATTATAAATTAAATATTTCCGAATCTTCAAGCGGGTTTCAATCTTTTATTCCTTTGTTTTTAGTTTCTAGAAATATTGCGTTATCTATTGGTCAAAATAAAGATTCTTCCCAAAGTGAATTGAGTGGAGAAGAACAACAAAGATTAAAAATAGAAATTGAAAGAATCCTATCCAATGATAATCTTTCTGAGGAAGTTAAAAAAGCTGCTTTGGAAGTATTATCTTCCAAATACAAAAATGAATGTTTTTTAAATATTGTTGAAGAAATAGAACAAAATCTGTTTCCACAATCGCAAAAAGACGTTTTATATAAATTATTAGAATTTGCTAACCTTACAGAAGGTAATACACTAATTCTTACTACCCACAGTCCTTATATTATTAATTATCTGACATTAGCAATCAAGGGATATCAGGTTTTACAGAAAATTATAGATTTACCAAACAGCAATTTACTAAAGGAACAACTAGAAAATATTGTTTCTCAAGCATCTTGTGTATCTGATGAAGATTCAATTGTATATGAATTAACAGAGACAGGGGAAATTATCAAACTTTCTACTTATGAAGGATTACCTACTGATGAAAATTATCTCAATTCTTTCTTAGCAGAGACTAATAACCTTTTTGATAATTTACTGGAAATTGAGGAACAAATATGAGTATAAATTTTTTTAAATCTACTTATCAAAGTCAGACAAATCAGTATAAATTTCGACTTTGTGATGATCCTAACGAAGATCCTGCTTATATTGATACTGATATTGATGATTGTAGCAAATGGATTGCTATTGTTGAAAATAATCAAGAAATAGAGGTGATATTTACCGCTATTGATAATTGTATTGAAATTCTCAGATCAAATGGTGAAAAGGAGAATCGTTGTGACGGTATGCTTACTTACAACAATCATCTTATTTTCGTGGAATTAAAAACGAGAAAGTCTGAAAATAGTAAATGGGTTGGAAAGGGAGAGGAGCAATTAAAAAATACAATTAATGTTTTTATAGCAAATCATGATTTAGAAATTTATAAATCTAAAAAGGCATATATAGCTAATAACAAAAAACCTAATTTTCAGTCTTCACAAATTACAAGAATGGATAAATTTAAGGATGAAATAGGTTTTAGATTAATCATCCAAAACACCATAGAAATTTCCTAAATATTATTCTAATTTAATGGACTAAATTTATGTATCAATACCAAGATCTTATCATTCGCAATTGGCAAGAAAAAGACCGCATTTTCGCAGCTAAAGTCATTAGTTCTGTATTATCAGAATACGGTTTACCTTGGCAACCAGAAGAAGCAGACAAGGATGTATTAAATATTGAAGAATATTATTTAGCAACTGGTGGAGAATTTTGGGTAATTGAACATCAAAATCAGATTGTCGGGACTGCTGCCTATTATCCCATAAATCGCGGCGAAAAAGCTGTAGAAATTAGAAAAATGTATCTTTTACCAAAAGTGCGCGGTTTAGGATTAGGCAAATATTTATTACAACAACTAGAAACAGCAATTGCTTTGCGGGGATTTAAGCAAATTTGGATTGAAACCGCCAGTATTTTAGCTGAAGCTGTTAAACTTTATGAAAGTAATGGTTATCTACCAACAACAGGTGTAGAAACTAGCAGATGTGATTTAGTCTATGTAAAATATCTATGATCAAGATATTCCAAAACCTTCTGAGTCTTTTTCTTAAATCCTCTTGTCCCCTGTGTCAACGTCCTACACCCAGGGAACTTTGTCCATATTGTATCAAACAAATTCAAAGTTGTCACAAACAAAATCCTGCTTATTTATGGAAACAACCATTACCAATATTTGTGTGGGGAAATTATGGTGGTGCAGTCAAAAGAGCGATCGCTGCATTAAAATATGAGAATCAGCCACAAATTGGTTATGTGTTAGGAGAATGGTTAGGGGAATCATGGTTATTACATTCACCGCAACCACAACAACAGCTTTTAGTTGTTCCTATCCCTATGCACCCCAAAAAACAAAAACAACGGGGTTTTAATCAAGCTGCATTAATAGCTGAAGGTTTTTGTAATGTGACAGGATACAAATTGAAAATCAATGGTTTAGAACGCATCAAGGAAACCAAAGCACAATTTAGTTTATCCGCAGTTCAAAGACAAGAAAATTTAGTAAATGCTTTTGTGATTGGTAAAGATTTGCGTCGTCATCCCCATATACCAATCTTATTAGTGGATGATATTTATACTACTGGTGCTACTGTTAAAGCTGCTGTACAGACTCTTGAACAACATCAAATTACAGTCTTGGGTGTAGCTGCTGTTGCCACGACAAATAAATAAAAATCAAGCTATATTAGATTAGTTACCCTGTATTTCTGGGAACAGTATTTCAATTTATGAGAAAGATTTTTGCAGTGGGTTTCAGAAACATCTTAATTATTCCTATTACATTGCTAACAATGGGGATTTGGATCAAAACAGCCTCAGCACAAAATAAGTTATATAGCCCTATTCCGTTAACTAATTTGACAGAAATTTCTGATACCTTATCAAACAAAGATATTCCCACAGGACAAGGGGGATTTGCTCGTGATTATGCAATCAAATTAAATCAGGGTGATAATTTATCTATTGATTTGTCATCGGAAAACTTTGACAGCATTATTACACTATTAGCACCCAATGGTTCAACAGCAGGAGAAAATGATGATGCTCCCGACGGTACAAGCAATTCTCTATTGTTTACCCGCATTACAGAAACAGGAACTTACATTGTGCGCGTTCATTCTTTTGGGGAAACTGGGGTAGGGAAGTTTAAACTCAAGGTGACAAAACTGCAACCTGTGAAGTAGGTTTGCGCGTCCAATCCCATCCTTAATTGGGTATAATTGAATTGACGAGTTAAACGGAATAAATTATGAAAATTCAAGTAATCATATAGGCAAAAATTTTTGTGGTGATAAAATGCCAATAAACAACTTAGGAACTATTCTGGAGATAGAGGTTTTGTTGCTCAAGTAGGTTAGATATGGAAACTGAGGAACTAAAACGGCGTTATCTTGCAGGAGAAAGATATTTTGTTTCTGCTAAATTAATCAGGGCTAAATTAATTAATGCCTATTTACCCGGAATTAATTTATGGGGAGCAGATTTAAGTGAAGCTAACTTAGCTAAAGCTAAACTCTGGGGTGCAGATTTGAGTGGAACGAATTTAGCAAAGGCAAATTTGACTAAAGCAAATTTATCTGGTGTCAATCTCACTGAAGCAAATCTTCGGGGTGCTAGGCTGCATTATACTAAGTTATATGGAGCGAATTTACATCGTGCATATTATGATGAAAGCACCAAATTTCCTCGAAATTTTGATCCTCTTAGTCACAATATGCACAAGTTGTAATTACAGCGATTTTCGGGTAAATGAACCACATTTTTTTGCCTCACGCTCCAGACGCAGAGGTGCAAAGAGGAATCAAGAGTTTGGTCTAAATAAGTAGGTCGGCGGAAAAGTTTCTAACTATGTAACGAAAAGTTAAGAATGGTTATTTTTGTTAAAATGAATACGTTCTGTACTGTATTGTCCTTTTTCTCCCCTAGCTTTAACCCCATTCATTACGGCATATGCAAGG
>NZ_JAQMTJ010000129.1:0-3270 GCF_028330815.1 Dolichospermum lemmermannii CS-548 | reverse complement strand
ACTGACAACTGACAACTGTACGGGCGAAGCATTTGGAGAACTATTTTTGGCAATGACCGATAATTTATCTTCCAAATGCTTCGCCCCTACTGACAACTGACAACTGACAACTGACCAATGACCACAGAAAATTTAGAACTCGCTAAATCTCATTATCAAATGGGGACAACTGCTTTTGAAAATGGTCAATATCGGAAATCTGTAGAAAATCTAGAAACAGCCAGCACCCTATTAGAAAAAAATACCCATTTTGCTGGTGAAGTAGACATTTGGTTGGTGAATGCTTATGAAGCTGCGGGACGTTCGGAAGAAGCGATAAATCTTTGTCAACAACTCATTCGTCATCCCCATTATGAAATTCGTCAACAAGCAAAGCGCCTACTATATATTTTAAAAGCGCCCAAACTTAACAGACCTAAAGAATTGATGACAGAAATTCCCGATTTGGACATAACTTCTGATCACAAATCCAAAATAGTTGTCACTTCTCAATCTAAAAAATCTACATTTAAACAAAAACCTGGAGAACGAGAATATATTGACCTGAATACAGTCAATACTAAAGATAATAATTTTGTTTGGGTAGCTTTAATTGCTGTTGGTTTAACAATTTCCTATTTAGTTTGGTTAAGTTTTTAGTAAATAAGGAGAAATTTAGTCATGAATGTATTCACTTTCATTAAGATGATATTACAATTAAGCAAATCTGTGTTTTTTTTAATTAGGAAAATTGGAAAATTTACCAAAATTAAACCTATTGTATTTATGGTAATTTTTTCTTCATTACTATTATCTGGTTGTGTAAAGTATGATTTAGGAGTCAACTTTAACAGCACTAATAATGGTGAATTAGTACAACATATTAAATTATCGGAAAAAATCACTATTTTTAGTAGTGATTATCTATCACAATGGTTAAAAACTTTAGAACAACGAGCGCGACAATTAGCAGGTTCAACAGAGAGAATTTCACCATCAGAAATCGTTGTTAAAATTCCCTTTACCAGTGCAAAGGAATTACAAGAAAAATTCACTGGCTTTTTTAATACTCGAACTGATGAAGATGGTAATGGTTCGGGAATATCAAATATTACTTCAACTTTAGTTGCAGAAGATACGAATTTTTTCCTATTTTCCAGAAATCATTTAGTTTATGATTTAGATTTGCGTTCTTTGGCTATGCTGACCACTAAAGGTGATAGTTCTATTGTCAATCTAGACTTTAGCCTACAGACACCTTGGGGAGTCAAGAATATTGAAAATGATGAAAATGCTATCCAACCAGAAAAGCATGGTAATCAACTGCTATGGACAATTAAAGCAGGGGCTATAAATCATGTAGAGGTAGTTTTTTGGTTGCCGAATTTTCTGGGAATTGGGACTTTGTTAATTATCGGATTTGTGTGGTTAGGATTATATCTGAGATATACATTTTTACCAAATCCAAGTATTCAGTTAACTGCCAAAAAAGACTAACTTTAATTATTCTTCTTCATTGTTTGCACCAAGAAAACTAAAATCCCTCCAGACAGCAGCAAAATTCCCAACCAAATCAAAGGTTGTGCTAATCCAATTGTTGTTCCTTGCTGATTCTCATTTACACTTGGCCTAGATTGAAGAGTATCTATATTCTTTCCTGTAGTCACAGTGACAACAAACTTTAACTCAAAAGGTTTAAAACTTCCTTCAGTCACAGGTTTACCACTTAATTGCAACTGATAAGCCCCTGGTTTGGGAAAAGTTACTTCTGCCCCTGGAATGCCTTGATAACGTTCAGCTTGAATAGGTTTTAATGGAGGTTCAAGTAATGCTGGTTCTCCCACTGCATGAGGTTCAGCATAAATAGCCAACTGACAATTACAATCTTTTAAAGGAATTACCTTACCACCTTTCCGAGTCAGGGCAAACCAAGCTTGAGTAACTTCTCCAGCGCGAGGATTATCATTAGGTTCTATATGGATAGTAGCACCAACATCTGCCGATATTTTCACCGTATGGGCTAAAACTTGAGTATTTGTAGTAACTATTAAACCAAATAAAACTAATAATAGATACTTGATTTTGTGTGCAGGAGAAATAGTTAATTTACCGCGATTTATTGGGAGGAACATAAAATTTTTCTAGACGTAAATATAACCAAGAATACCGCGAACGGATCAACAATACAGCTAAGGTAATTAGACTCAGTAACACGGCTGCTAATTGGTTTTGCCAACTTAATCTTACAGCCCCCAGATAATGAGAACCAATCATAACCGTATGAATAGCACTCAATAACAAAGCTGGTACACTCAAAAGATGAATATGCCGCCAATGTTTACCTAAGGACTTTTGCATAACATCAAAACTTGTACAAGCCGCAGGGAGCATTAATACCAAAGCCACAGCCCCTGCACTCATTCCCCACTGAAATTCTAACGGTAAAAACCAAAAAGCGGTAAGATTCCAGTCTAGTGAGTGTTCAAGATTATGGATAGTATGTACTACCGAAAGCACAAAAGCCCCAACGCCCAGCGCCCGACGGTAACGCAGAGGTGCAGACCAAAAACTATTCACAGGCCGGGCAATCAATGAGAGATCTAAACAAATTAAGGCAGCGTGTCCGCTATAGTCCGTCATCGTATCCCCTGTCCGCAATAGGGTAATAGCACCAATAATCAGAGTTACCCACCCACCCAAGCGAAATAATTGACTCCGCTGATCTTGACTAATTAACGCCGTGGAAACACCTAGTCCCAACATGATGGGTAGTGTGCCAATTCCAAAAGCTAACATTGTTGCTGTAGCTTGCCACAAATTCCCTGTAGCCGCAGCTTTAATTTGAGCCGCATATAAAAAACCACAGGGCATTAATCCCCAAGTCATGCCTAAAAGTGCCGGTGTCCACCATTGAGTTTGTGCAGATAATTTCAGCATGGCCGCACTCAGACGGTTGTGTAAATTCCCTTTTAATATGGGGTGTAATAGGGGTATATGCGGTAAAAAATCGGGTTTAACTTGCCCTAAACCAAACCAAATCAGCATTATACCTGTAATAATAGCTATCCACCGCCGCAAATCACTACCAACTCCCGCCAGTTGTCCACCTTCTACTAATACTGAGCCTAGTGCGCCAATACCAGCACCGACGAACCTGAGTTCGATGTAAGAAAACCAGCTAAAAATGAGTATTCAAAAGGGTTAGAGGCTTTTCTGGAAAGAGCCTATATTCTCAATAAACATTAATTATTGAGAATTAATAGGAAACCAGCCTAGATTTAAGTAAATTTT
>NZ_JAQMTJ010000128.1:0-5000 GCF_028330815.1 Dolichospermum lemmermannii CS-548 | reverse complement strand
TCGGTAATTTCGGATTTTTGAATACCTGTGAGGATAATTTTGATACAAAATCGTCGAAATCTTAGGTGGCGATCGCTAATATCAAATCCCCAAACGACCATTTTTCGTTGTGTGACAGTTTAGGGTGCGGAAGGTGGGTTGGTATTACTCTAACGCCGAGTGGACAAAATCAAGATAAAATTTAGAATACACCAAAATCCTACTTTACGACTATGACATCATCAGTTACTACAGAATCTCACGCAATGGAATCTGCTAAACAAGGTTTACCAGTAACAATTATTACGGGTTTCCTTGGTAGTGGTAAGACGACTTTACTCAACCATATTCTCACAAACCAGCAAGGTGTGAAAACTGCTGTGTTAGTGAATGAATTTGGCGAAATTGGTATTGATAATGAATTGGTTGTTTCCACTGATGAAAACATGGTGGAATTAAGTAATGGCTGTATTTGTTGCACAATTAATAATGACTTGGTTGATGCTGTTTACAAAGTTTTGGAAAGGGAACAAAAGCTAGATTATCTAGTTGTAGAAACCACTGGTTTAGCAGATCCTTTACCCGTAGCTATGACATTTCTGGGTTCAGAATTGCGAGATCTAACTCGGTTAGATTCTATTATTACTGTAGTTGATGCGGCAAATTATAGCTTAGATTTATTCAATTCTGAAGCGGCTTTGAGTCAAATTACTTATGGTGATGTCATTATTCTCAATAAAACTGATTTAGTTGATGAAACCACTTTGCAGGAATTGGAGAAAAAAATCAACAATATTAAGGAAGGTTCCAGAATTATTCGCACGACAAAATCCCAAGTTCCCCTTCCCTTAATTCTTAGTGTTGGTTTGTTTGAATCTGATAAATATTTTGATGACCACGCAGAAGAACATCATGATCATGATGACCATGATCATGCTGATTGTGGACATGAACATCACGATGATCATGATCATTCTACCTGTGGCCATGACCACCATGATCATGAACATCATCATCATTCTGACCACTTAGAAAATGATGGTTTTATCTCTATTTCTTTCCAAAGTGAAAAACCTTTTTCCATTAGAAAGTTTCAACATTTCTTAGATAACCAATTACCCACAAATGTTTTCCGTGCTAAGGGAATTATGTGGTTTGATGAAAGTCCTCAACGTCATATTTTCCATCTATGCGGTAAACGCTTCACTATTGATGATGATCAATGGAAAGGTGAAAAGAAAAATCAGTTAGTGTTAATTGGTCAAAATCTGGATACCGAAACCTTACTTCAGCAGTTAGAAAACTGTATTTGTCTTCCTTCTATTAGTAAAGGTAAAGGATTTGGGAAGTAGTAATTAAATAATATCCATATCTCCGACTTCTTCAAGAAGTCGGGGTTCTTGTTTTTTGTCAATGCTATAATACAGCAGATTTCGCTCTAATGAGGTACAAACTTGAATTATAAAACTCTTGTAGTGCGGGCATCTTGCCCGCTGGATATGTACCTCATAACACCGGAAAGTGCTGTATAAATAATTTTATTGGTAATCCTAAACAACCGACAATCTCTGTTTGTAATTTAATTGATGAAGAATATCAAATTAGCAAGTTTCGAGATCATGAACGGATTATTTCCCAAACTTTTCCTGAATTAGATCTTACTGCAAATCAGATTTTTAAAGCTTATATATAATAAAATCATAATTTATTAATAAATTTTTCCATGACATACTCCCTGAGAACAGATTGCAAACTGTACATACCCGCTTCTCTCTCTATTAAAGATCGTGAATATAGCCTCTCTATTGCTTGTAAAAGTTGGGATATAGAAACATTAGGTAATATATTTTGATTTTGCGCCAAATCCGTCAGGTTTATTAATCGCTGGTCAGTGGCCAGACAGTACATAATTTGCCATTCTAGAACCGAGAGGGGATTTAACTGCTGTTCTAGTAAGCTGTTTATATAATTACTGACTAATAATGTATTTTGTTTGAGGAATTTTTCAATATTACCATCAAATAAGTCAATAATAATATTAACAACAATTTTAATTTTCAAGGGATTATGACCATAAGAATGGGATAATTCATACTTGTGTTGATCCGTTCCCAATAGTCGCCTTGATTGTAGCAGAGAAAGAGCTATTTCTGATGAACCAGTCAACCTCAAAGAACGGACTGATAATGACCACCCCTCCAATTCAGTGAGTTGAACAGGTTTGTCTCGACTGGTAAAAATTAAATTGCTTTGATGTTTCGTGTCTGCAATGATCCGGATTAACTGAATATATTTGATATAATCAACATCCAAAACCGTATCTAGATTATCCCAGATAATGAGACATCGGTGTTCATACAGATAATGGATCAGCTGATTGATATCGGGTGTACTTTCCCGACGATGGGAAATAAAGGAAAGCATCTCGGTGATCATACTATCAAAAGATGGGACTGTTGGCACTGAACGCCAAAAAACGTAATCAAACTGATCCTGAATTTGTTTTGTCAGTTGGGTAGCTAAAGTTGTTTTACCAACTCCATCCATACCAAATAATCCTACTAAGTGACAGCCATCTTCCAAAATCCATGATTCTAGTTGTGTCAGTTCTTGGCTGCGGCCATAAAATGCTGAAATATCAATCGCTGTTCCCCAGTCTTGATTTGATATCTTTGTTTGTTCTTTACGTATTTTTGCGTATGAATATAGAGGGGTAGATATTACTTCAGTATTTGAAATACTGATTTTTTGCCAATCTAGACTTAATCTCCGACATAGTTCTTCAAAGGTTGCATAATCAACGGGTTTACCATTCAGGAAGTTGCTAACTGTAGTTAAGCATAATCCTGCATCATCAGCTAAAGCTCTTTGAGTCCGATAGCCTTTTTGTATAATTTTTGACTTAGTCTCATTAATGTAGTTATGATGAATTCTCAGTGACCTGGGCATAAGTAATTTCAAAATATGAAGATTGAAAATCTAAAAAATCAAGTCTTTATTCGGTATTTTACTAAATTTGCAAAAATTATGGCTTTAATTTTTTCAATATTAATTAGTCATTACAATCTATCTTTAGATAGATGACAAAAGTTTTAACCTAGTAAATTTTGTTATTTTATACAATAATCAAGTATGCGTAATTTAAAACCTTTGTAGGAATGTTCCATCTGTAGGGGGCAGAGAAGAGGATGGCAAATTGGCAAGCTTTACCTAAAATAATTGATTAGCTTATGCAAACATCTTGGGTTTGCGCTATGTGTGTATTTCTCAAAACAGTCATAAAAATTATCTAAGTCAGTCATAACTTAGTATTTTCCGGTACAGAACCCGGTCATTTGTGGAGTAGATTAAAAAAATAAGGAATCTAAAAATATACAGGGTTCAGAGTTATAGTTATGGCAGAATCTACCAAATCCGTTGTTTTCTTTTATTCCAACGTTGCAGATTATAGAAATATAGTTGATAGCGTTAAACCTGGTACATTGTTGTTTCTTCTGAACCCCAACCAGAATGGCACTGAGCAAATCACTCCGGATCTATCAGGACTGACAAACACAGAATCTTTGACACTTGGTTCATATCCTTCTTTATCCTCTGAGGTTCCTACGGTTCCAGCCTTCCCTGCTGCTAAGAGTCAAGTGGTCTTTCCCACTGTAGATAATACAGATAATCTTTCTATGAAGACAGAGGTGAAGCTACTAAAGATTGGGGAAAGCGTTGACGACCCTTTTCACGATATGAGTATGACGAAGACAGGAAGTAGCTTTCTAGGGGAAATGCTAACGTCCTCCAATGTGGGGGTAGTTTTGCCGAAAGCTTCCCTTTTTCTAGATCCCAATCCCAGTCATTTTCGGGTTGGATTACCGACCAATTTCCTGACATCAACGGAACAAGTTAATTTTCCTAAGAGCAATACTGTTATCAATGTTAATTACACAGGATTTACCCCAGCAGCGCAAACGGCCTTTCAGTTTGCCGTAGATATTTGGGAGAGTTTACTGGATTCTTCTGTGCCAATTAATGTTAATGCTTCCTTTGCTAATTTAGGTTCTAATATTCTGGGGCAAGCTGGGGCAGAGAGCTTTTTCAAAAATTTTTCTGGAGCACCTCAAACGAATACCTGGTACCCTGTGGCACTAGCAAATTCCTTGGCAGGACAAGATTTAGATCCGACAGCAAGTGATATTGGAGCCGAGTTCAACAGTAACTTTAACTGGTATTACGGGTTAGACAATAATGTACCCACCAATCAAATTAGTTTTGTCAGTGTTGTTCTGCATGAACTAGGCCATGGTTTAGGTTTCTTGGGTTTGATGAACAATCAATCTGGCGTAGGCTCGTGGGGATTCGGCAGTGGTTTTCCAGGAATCTATGATCGTTTTACCGAGAATGGTTCGGGACAAAGTTTGTTGAATACGTCCCTATTTCCTAATCCTTCCACTGCTTTGGGCAGTCAGCTTACCAGTAACAACATTTTCTTTGATGGGTCTAATGCCAATGCGGCTAATGGCGGAAACCGAGTCAAGCTCTACGCCCCAAGCACTTGGAGTGGTGGATCAAGTTACTCTCACTTAGATGAAGTATTTAACAATACTCCCAATGCTCTCATGACCTATTCTATTGGTTTTGGGGAAAGTATTCTGAATCCTGGCCCTGTAACCTTGGGGTTGTTTAAAGACATGGGATGGAAGTTAGCAGGATCTAGCACGAATCTGGTGACAGTAGCAGCCACCGATGCCGTGGCCGGCGAACCCGCCAACAATGGTCAATATACCCTCACACGCACCGGTGACACCACCAGCGCCTTGACGGTGAATATCGCCATGAGTGGTACAGCAACCAATGGCACAGATTACACGACCATTTCGACCTCAGTAAATTTTGCCGCAGGTTCTAGCACAGCAGTAGTCAACCTGAACGTCATTGATGACACCCTCATAGAAGGAACAGAAACAGCCATCCTCACAGTGCTATCAGGAACAGGCTACACTGTCGGAACTGTTGCTAGTGCCACCGTCAAT
>NZ_JAQMTJ010000127.1:0-4489 GCF_028330815.1 Dolichospermum lemmermannii CS-548 | reverse complement strand
TTTTGGCAATGACCGATAATTTATCTTCCAAATGCTTCGCCCCTACTGACAACTAACAACTGTACGGGCGAAGCATTTGGAGAACTATTTTTGGCAATGACCGATAATTTATCTTCCAAATGCTTCGCCCCTACTAACAACTGACAACTGACAAAGGACAATTAAATGAGTGTGTCTGCTGATAGTATAAGAGAATTACTGCGTTCTGACAATTTAGGCGATCGCTTGCGTGCAGTCAATCAAATTCGGGAACTAGAACCACAAATCGGTTTAGAATTAGTCCAAATTGCCATTCAGGATAAAAGTGCGCGTGTGCGTTATTCGGCCGTAAGTCAAATGGATACCCTGGGAACACAGGATTTACCATTATCCTTGAATATCCTCCGGGGTTTACTTCATGATCCAGAAGCAGATGTTCAAGCAGCCGCAGCAGACTGTTTAGGTGCGCTAAAACTACATGACGCTTTTGAAGACTTGCAACAACTTTACCAAGAAACACCAGAATGGCTGGTACAGTTTAGCATTATTGCGACATTAGGAGAATTAGGAGATCCGCGAGCCTTTGAATTGCTTACCCAAGCACTGGCTTCCGATAATGGCTTAATTCAAACTGCGGCCATTAGTTCCTTTGGTGAATTGGGAGATCCAACAGCAGTTCCTCTCCTAGTTCCATACAGCACTAATCCAGATTGGCAAGTACGTTACAGAGTAGTACAAGCTTTAACTCGTTTGGGTAGTGATGAAGCTAAATCTATTCTAGCAACCTTGGTAAATGACGAAGTAGAGGCAATTGCCAAAGAAGCAAAAGCTGGTTTGCAGTTAGTTTAATTTGGTAGTTGCGTTTACGTAATCAAGCGCAACTGCTCACCTAATTTTGGCAAATAGCTTAATTTTTGATTCATACAAAAACTCTATCTAAGTTAAAAAACCAACCATCAGCTTATATTACTACTGACGACTATTTCTGTGAGTCAGTGAATTCTGCTTAGTGAATAGTCCTAAAAAAGTAGTACATTGAAAAGTGCATCTAGTAGCATTAAAATCTTGATTAAATCACCTGTGCGGAAAATCGTTATTGCTGGAAACTGGAAAATGTTTAAAACCCAGGCAGAATCCGCAGAATTTTTAAGCGGATTTTTGCCTCACCTGGAGGAAACCCCCTTAGAACGAGAAGTGGTATTATGTCCTCCCTTCACCGACTTAAGCCTGCTGTCCAAATCTTTACATGGTAGCCGTGTAAATTTGGGCGCACAAAACGTCCACTGGGAAGAACATGGAGCATATACAGGCGAAATTGCCGCCCCCATGCTCACGGAAATCGGTGTGCGTTTTGTCATTGTTGGACACAGTGAAAGACGGCAATTCTTCGGAGAAACTGACGTAACTGTCAATCTCCGTCTTAAAGCCGCCCAAAAGCATGGACTCACACCCATTCTTTGCGTTGGGGAAACTAAACAACAACGAGACGCAGGGGAAACAGAATCAATAATTAGCAACCAATTAAAAAAAGACTTGGTAGATATTGATCAAACTCACCTAATTATTGCTTATGAACCAATTTGGGCAATTGGTACTGGTGATACCTGTGAATCCAAGGAAGCAAATCGGGTAATTGGCTTAATTCGCAGTCAATTAACTAATCCCCTAGTTCCTATCCAATATGGCGGTTCAGTCAACCCGAATAATATTGATGAAATTATGGCACAACCAGAAATTGACGGCGCTCTCGTTGGTGGCGCTAGTCTAAAAGCTGATAGTTTTGCCAGAATTGTCAACTATCAATAATGGGGATTGGGGATTGGGGATACATCAATTAAAAGTTAAAAAATTTCATGTCTAACAACTTAACTATCCGAGATCACTGTTTTACCTGGGGAAAGCGGACTTATCTCATGGGAATTTTGAATGTCACCCCGGATAGTTTTAGTGATGGTGGTAAATTTAACACCACCTCAGCGGCTTTAACCCAGGCACAAGCAATGGTTTCGGCTGGTGCTGATATTATTGATATTGGTGGACAATCAACCCGTCCAGGGGCAGAACAAATATCCCTAGAAGCAGAACTTGAGCGGGTGCTATCTGTCTTGGAGTTGCTACGTCCAGTTATTGATATTCCTATTTCTATAGATACAACTAGAGCAGAAGTAGCCAAAGCCGCAATTACCGCTGGAGCAGATATAGTTAATGATATTTCTGCTGGTACATTTGACCCCCAAATGTTGCCAACTGTTGCTAGTTTAAATGTGCCGATTGTGTTAATGCACATCCGAGGAAAACCCCAAACTATGCAGAAATTCACAGATTATGAAGATTTAATTCCTGATATTTATCAATTTTTATCTCAGAAAATTACCGAAGCTACACTTTTGGGAATTGACAAAAATAAAATAATTATTGATCCTGGTATTGGTTTCGCTAAAAACCATGACCAGAATTTAGAAATTTTTCGCCGTTTAGAATCATTAAAAACACTCAATTCTCCAATTTTGGTGGGAGCATCTCGTAAAAGTTTTATAGGTCATATTCTTAATCAACCAGATCCGAAAGCACGGATTTGGGGAACAGCCGCAGCTTGTTGTGCGGCCATTTTTAATGGTGCAGATATCCTCCGAGTTCATGATGTTCAAGAAATGCAAGAAGTTACTTTAGTAGCAGATGCTATTTATCGTGAAGGTTAGGAGTCAGGAACAAGAAAGAATATAGAAACAGAAAAAGGGGTTGATGTTTAGAGGTTGTTTGATAGCGAAGCGTGGCGTTAGCCATAAAGTATTAGATGAAACCCATAATCTCTAAAAACCTAACCCTCCTGCCCCCTTCCCTACAAGGGAATGGGGTTTTCAAAGCCTCTCCCCTGCAAGGGGAGAGGTTTGGAGAGGGGTCAATTTATACTTCTAATTTGGGATAATTTATTTCTTGGAACTCCCTTGCGGTAAATCATTCAATTCATCCACGTCTGGTGTTGGCTTCACAATTTGTAGACTTTTCGACAATTATAAGGAAAATATGCTGAAATTTACTTATTGTTTATCTCCCGAATTAAATTAAGAGTAGACTGATATTCGGCTGTTTTTCCTTGTTGTTGAAATAGTTCAGATGCTCTTTGCAAATCGGCAGTAGCCCCTTTTTCATCGCCTGATTCACGACGAGTAAGACCTCTATTTAAGTAGCCTTGTGCAAGATTAGGATTAAGACGTAAGGCTTGGTTGTAATCTTCCATCGCCTCTTTCACATTTTCTAATTGACTGCGGGCATTACCTCTGTTTATATAGGCTAATGCAATATTAGGATTAATCTGTATAGCTTGGTTAAAATCATCAATCGCCCCTTTCAAATCTCCTGATATAGCAAGGGCTGTACCTCTGTTTATATAGGTTATATAGGTTTTTTCATCATTAGGATTAAGACGCAGGGCTTGACTGTAATCTTCAATCGCCCCTTTTATATCTCCTGATGCACGGCGGGTAAGACCTCTTATTATATATACTTCTGCAACATTAGGATTAAGACGCAGGACTTGATTGTAATCTTCAATTGCTCCTTTTATATCCCCTGATTCAGCACGGGCAAGACCCCGATTACTGTAGGTTAGTGTAAAGTTAGGATTAAGTCGTATGGCTTGGTTAAAATCTTCAATCGCCCCTTTCACATCTCCTGATTCACGGCGGGCATTACCTCGGTTACTATAGGCTAATGCAAAGTTAGGATTAATACGTATGGCTTGGTTGTAATCTTCAATCGCCCCCTTCACATCTCCTGATGCACGCCGAGCTGCACCTCGGTTGCTGTAAAATTCTCCATAGTTAGGATTAATACGTATGGCTTGGTTAAAATCTTCAATCGCCCCCTTCACATCTCCTGATTCACGACGGGAAACACCTCGGTTACTATAGGCTAATGCAAACTTAGGATTAATACGTATGGCTTGGTTTACATCTTCAAGCGCCCCTTTCACATCTCCTGATTCACGGCGGGCATTACCTCGATTATTGTAAGCTCCTGCAAAGTTAGGATTAATACGTATGGCTTGGTTGTAATCTTCAATCGCCCCCTTCACATCTCCTGATTGAAATCGGGCTTCACCTCGGTTGATGTAAGCTCCTGCAAAGTTAGGATTAATACGCAGGACTTGGTTTAAATCTTCAATCGCCCCTTTCAAATCTCCTGATTTACTGCGAGCTTCACTTCGCTTCAAGTAGAATTCTGCATCTTGAGAATTAACTTGTACTAACAGTAATCTTGATTCTCTTCCTGACTCTAAAATATTCGGTACATTTTGAGCATCAACTTTAGGGCTATATAATATTGCTCCTAACACAAAAACCAAACTTGTTAATTTTGATAATTTCATTTTGTTTTCCTTCTTCAATTAAGAACTTTTCAGATTTATCAATACCTTCGCTATAGTGCAAAACATGAGAATTGCTACTAATAACTGCTACTTGAGATGAGGTGTAAATGCTAACTGGCTATCAACCGCCACCACCACCGC
>NZ_JAQMTJ010000126.1:0-2960 GCF_028330815.1 Dolichospermum lemmermannii CS-548 | reverse complement strand
GCACCCCCCACACCCCAAAAGCGATCACACTCCCAAACCCCAAAAAGCGATCGCTCATCCCCACATATCCAAACAGAGATCGCACTCCCAACAGCCCAAAAGCGATCGCACTCCCACACCCCAAACAGCGATCGCATCCCACATTCCCAAAAGCGATCGCACCCCCAACATCCCTAAAAGCGATCGCTCTCCTTCCACATCCTAAAAACTAAGTTGGGTCATTAGTCTGTTTATTATTCGCATTATCACAATCAATGGACTTAGAGGAAGCACTATTAATAATTTTCAATTCATCTTTGTTCTCTTGATTTTTTAAAGACTGAAGATTAGCTTGTCTTGAATTAAGGGATCTAGCTTCGTTGTATTGATTGATCAGATCAGTAAGATCATTACTTATTTTCAATAAAAAGCAACACATAGTTTTGAACTCATCAGTATCAAGTTTCTTATTTTCTAAACCTCCTTGGTTTAAGATGTGTAAATCTAAATCTCGTTGAAATTGGGAAAACTTACTATTAAATTTAGCAGAAGTATCATAACTTTCAGCCGGTTTAACAGTATTGTTTATCACCCCTAGTAATATAGTTAATATTCCCAGGATAAATATTATCTTTCCTACTAAAATGTCAGATTCTTTTTTCTCTAAAATCTCACTTGATTCTGTTTTTTGAGGATCTTTACATAGTATCTGAGATTTTCGTAAAAATAAAGAAATTTGATCCCTTGAAGTTGTTATACTACCTAAAATTACTAGAGATATCGGAACTGAATATTGCAGAATAAAAAAACTAATTACAAGAAAACCTGAAAAAGAAATCTGAAATTGACATTCTTTTTTAATTTTATAATATGACCGTATAAGATCAGGTTCTTCTTTTTTGAATGCACTTAGGCAATTATTTCCCATTATTGAATTTCTGAAAACACTATTTAATTTCTTTATAATACACCAATATAGTCAATGAAGTCAATACCAGTAAACCATAAAATTTTACCTAAAAACCAATTGAACTAAGCTAATTTCCGTGGACAGAAATTCTTTTAGCCACATTTTGATTGTAACAAATAGTTTGGTGTTTTATTTGTTACAATCAAAATGTCACTTTTCTAAAGGTAAGTAGAAAATAAAGATTACAATTTCTTATCGTCTGGTGTTTCCTTTACATCTTGATGGTCTCTATTTTCTATTAAACCATCGAGAAAAGAAATGACTTCTTGATATTCGTTACTGTCGCGTTGAGTTGAGAATAAAGGCATATGCATTGGTGTTAAGCCCATTAAACCCTCTGCTGGCTTTACAGTGATAAACGTTCTCTTCTCTGGAGCAGATTTGTATAATTTCTCCCCTAACTTATAGGGAACAACAGGGTCTTTACGTGAATGGATAAAAAGCTTTGGCATTTTAAGTTTGTATATCTCTTCTTCTGGATTATACTTCTTTGTTATTAAGAACTTAGGAAGTACCTTCAGAAAAGAAGGAACTTTTAAACTAGCGATTTCTTGAAAACTATTAAAGGTGCTATCAAGTACCATTCCTAATATGTCTTGATCAAGTTTTTTTGCAGTTGCTAAAATCGAAAAAGCACCCCCCAAGCTTTGCCCAAAAATAATAAATTTTTTGTTACGCACCTTTGGATCTGTGCGTGCAAAGTCTATAATCTTGCAACAATCTTCTAATACTCCTTCAAAGCTTGGCTTACCAGTAGATTTACCGTAACCTCGGTAATCAAAACATAATAAATCAAAGCCATTTTCTGGAATCCAATCAACAAAACTCCAGTGATTTGTCATGTTGGCAGCGTTGCCATGAAAGTAAATTATTGTAGCTTTTGGCTTATCATTTTTAGAACGTACTAACCAAGCATTTAGAGTAATTTCATCTTTAACTGAAATCTCCAAGTTTTCAAAATCAAATCCTGAAGTTTCAGGACTTCCACCATAATCGCATTGATCAGGATAAAAAAAAAGACTCAACGTTAAAAGGCTCAGATTTAAAACTAGTCATGATATCTGTACCAACTCACTACATGATAAATATCTACAAATACAAGGCTTTAGAAAGTATAACACTTTTACAGAGTTATTGTCAAAATTCAATTCATTTTCAGTATCTGTCCTAATTTTCTAAATATTGCTCTGAAACCCAATAAACAGAAAAATCAGCAAGATTTTGATTCTTAATTGCAAATACAATCCGACAATTAATCTCTAAAATTCTTAAATTTAAAAGTTTTTAGAGATTATGTTATGTTTTAAACTTGTATTACATAAGGTGTTCCAAACCATAAATAACTCAAAACCAAAGATTGCTTTATTGCGATCTGCTCCATTCGGAATGACAATTGGGCATTTTTTTACTTAGAACACTCATAAATATACAAGTTTAAAATCACCGAGGACCTAATTTGATCTGCTTGCTCGCCCCATATCGCCCAATATAACCGCAATTTTACCGGGTAGTCTATTTGTGCTTATGTTTGTCATCACCCATTCAGCCATAACTTCACAATTCAATCCCTCAGTTCCACCAGCATGGTATAGAATAGGATCTTTTGAATCCTTAAAATATTTTATGGAACTGTTCCAGCGTTTCTCAATTTCATTTTCTGCGGTTGAAGGATTTTGAGGTTTTATAACTTTATATCTACCACTATTTTCATTAAAACATCTTACATCTATTTCTTGGATTGTTGCGTGTTTACCATCAAGTGTAACAAGTTCTAAAACTTTCCCTCTGTCATTATCCAAAACACCTACGTGTACACCAATTTTAGATGTCAAAAAGCCAAACCGTGGAGGACGCGCGTTTATCATTTGAAATCACCTGAGTTCGATGTAAATAAAAAGTCTAAAAGTACGTAACAGTAACAGTTCTGTCAATAAGTATTGGTTATTGAGAATTAAAGCCCACACCAAAAATTTCTCAAAAAATTAATTTTTTGAAATGTATTTACTATTAG
>NZ_JAQMTJ010000125.1:0-8860 GCF_028330815.1 Dolichospermum lemmermannii CS-548 | reverse complement strand
TCGGTAATTTCGGATTTTTGAATACCTGTGAGGATAATTTTGATACAAAATCGTCGAAATCTTAGGTGGCGATCGCTAATATCAAATCCCCAAACGACCATTTTTCGTTGTGTGACAGTTTAGGGTGCGGAAGGTGGGTTTGATGGGGATAGCCATTATGTGTAACTGCTACCTTAACTTTGTTCATGTAATCATGATGAACGCATAGGGATCTAGACATTGGTGTTTTTTGATTAATTTTTAATATTACTAATATACACCTGATTACATGATTACACTTTCCGTATTTACTCGTCCGTGTGCCAGTTGCAAATGTGTAATATAGATTGTATCTTAAAAATACAAATCATGTATTTATACAAGTTGGTCATAAGTCAGTCATAAGTCAGTATTTCTCGGTACGGAACTTGGTACAGCGTTGGGTATGCTGGGTAAACGCTAAGTAGTGTTAGTAGCAGTGCTTAGAAGTATCACGAAAACAATAGCTGCAATTTTAAAATAGGGAGTCTGCTATGACCAGCTTCAAAAACATACCCAACCATTCACATAAAGTCCGTTCTTCTGGGAAAAAACTCAATTCCCATTCATTGACCAATTTCAATTTAGATACAATTTTAGATCAAGCGTTACAAAATACATCTGAATATCTCCGTCAGTTCCGATTTGATGCAGGGTACACGACAAAGCTAGAAACTGCTTTTGGTAGTAATTTTAATCGGTCTGTAGCTAATCAAATATTTGACAAATTGGCTAAAGGGAATTTTAGCGATATTCCTAGCATTGAGATTGTCAATCGTAAAGATATTAATGGTGCAAATGGGGCTTTTGCTATAGCTACAGGTAAGATTTATCTATCCCAAGAGTTTATTACCGCAAATGCTCAGAATGTCAATGCAATTGTGGCTGTATTGCTGGAAGAGTATGGGCATTATGTTGATTCACGGATTAATACAAAGGATGCAGCAGGGGATGAAGGTGATATTTTTGCGCGGTTGGTGCAAGGGAAGAGTATAAGTCAGCAAGAGTTAGCGGTTTTGAAGGCTGAGGATGATAGTGCGACTGTGACTTTGGATGGTCAGGTTATTCAGATTGAGCAGAATATTTCTGGAAACGTTTATACAGTAACAACAAACAGTGATCTTGACTGGGGAGATAACAAATCAGGTTCTCTACGGGACGCAATTCAATGGGCTGCAAACAATCCTGGTAGAGATACCATTAAATTTAATATTGCTGCTCCGATTTATATCGGGAGTTCTCTCCCTACCTTAGTTAAAGGTAATGATATTGATTTTATTGGTTTTAGTTCTGATTTGAATAGCACAATAGGTGCTGATTGGGAGTATCAAATTATTACTGTTGATGGGGCTAACGTTAGTTTCTCAAATCTTAACTTTTGGGGAGGTTACGCAAAAGGAGGCGATGGTAACAATGGTGGTGGTGGTTTAGGGGCTGGGGGAGCGCTGTTTATTAATGCAGGGAATGTAACTCTTGATAATGTTAAGTTCTGGATTAACAAAGCTGTTGGGGGTAATAGTGGAAATGTTTTTAAATCAGGCGGTGGTTTAGACGAAGCTGGCAAAGCAGGTGGTCAAGGTGGCGGATTTAATATTACCGGTGCATATAGAACCGATGCTGGTGGTTCAGGTGGTAGCGGTGGTCAAAAAGGTTATCGCTACGATGCGTGGACGACAAAATACTACGCTAACTCTGGTACAAACGGGGGAAACGGTAATTTTGGTACTGGCGGTGGTGGCGGTGGTGGTGGGGCAGGTGCTTGGGGAGGCGCTTGGGTTGATGATGCTGGAAATGGAGGAGATGGAGGAAAAGGTGGTTTTGGCGGTGGTGGCGGCGGCGGTGGCGGCGGTGGCATAGATGATGATAGCGTCTCTGGTGATGATGATATTATCGAAAATGGAAAAGATGGATACGGAAAAGTCGGAGGCGAATTTGGTGGGTCTGGTACAGACGCGTCTAGTAGCTTCAGTGGTGGCGGCGGCGGTGGTGCTGGGTTAGGTGGTGCGATTTTCGTCAATTCTGGTGCAAGTTTAACCCTAAAAAATAGCAGTTTTGACTCTAGCTCCGTCACAGGTGGTACTGGTGCAAAAAATAATGGTCTGGGTGTCGGTAAAAATATTTTTGTCCACGATCAAGCTACTTTTAATTATGAAGGGAGTAGCAATAATGATACTATAGGACTGGATATAGATAAGGATTTAAATGATTTATATCTAAAGAACTTGTACACTGTAAATGGCGGTGACGGGGATGACACTATCTATGCGGTTGCTGGGATAAGTGAGATAAGTGGTGTTACTAAGACACTTACTGGCGGAAAAGGAAAAGATAAATTTAGCTTAAACCTAAAAGGTCAAGTAAAACAAGCTTTTAACTTTGATACACAAAAGTTAAGTAATTTTGTCAATGCTGTAACAATAAATCCTTCCGCTTCTAATGTGGATTTGAAAGGATTCCTCGGAAATTTAATCTTAGATGGAGTGGGCGCAGGTTTAGGTACTACACCAGTACTAGGATCAGCGCTGGAGTGGATATTTTCAACAGGTCGAGGAATCGGTGAACTCTTAACAGGTTCTCAAGCAGGGAAAGAAGCTATTATAGCTCAACAAAATCGAGCTAAAAATGCTGTTACAAATTTTGGCACGGAGAACTGGGGAGAGATTTTTCAGCGAGGAAACAGAGAAAAAATAGTAATTACAGATTTTCAGCCTGGACTGGATACCCTAGTTTTGCCATCTTTGCAAGGTTCAAAAACCGGGGCGTATGGATATCAATTAGTCGATGCAGGGGGTGCCATAGATATCCAACTTCAAAATAGTAATGGCACTACAGAAACTTTTGTCACTCTCCAGAATAGTTTTGGTTCATCCCTCTCTAATAGTCAGTTTTTTGCCTTAATACAAGATTCATTGATTATGACTCAGATTAAAACTCAACAGGGACAGACACAGCAACAATGGACTGGAAACATCAGTACATTCCGACAAGCTAAGATTACAGGTAATAATACTGAAACTGAAACTATACTTGGCACTCTTCTCGGTGATCGGATTGAGGGTGATTTGATTGATTCTGTACAAGGGCAAGGTTCAGACATAATTTTTGGTTACTTAGGTAACGACATAATTGAGGGGCTTGGTGGAAATGATACTCTCTATGGTGGGTATAACGGAAATATCCCATCAGTTTTTAATACGTACGCAGATGATGGTAATGATTTTCTATATGGCGGATCAGGTAATGATTTTCTATATGGCGGATCAGGCAATGATGTACTTGATGGTGGTGCTGATATTGATACCTTAATTGGTGGTACAGGGAATGATACTTATATTGTTGATAGCACCACTGACACCATTACCGAAAATGTCAATGAAGGTACAGATACAATTCAATCCAGTGTCACCTTTAGTATTGCTAACCTGCCAAACATCGAAAATCTTACCCTCACAGGAACAGCCGCGATTAACGGTACAGGGAATGCAGGTAATAACGTCATTATAGGTAACGCTGGTAATAACACCCTTAATGGTGGTGCTGGCAATGATACCCTAATCGGTGATGAGTCTGTTAAATTTTCTAACATTAGTTCGTCCTATTATATAGGTGGATTCAGTGCTGACCAAACATACTTGAGTTTAGATGCTAACAAGGATGGTCTCAATGATATCATCCAAATTTATAATAGTAATGGTACAGCTAAGGTTGCTTCCAAGATAAATCAGGGGAACGGTAACTTTTCCTCCCTTGGAGATTATGAAATTGGTGGATTCGATGCTAATCAAAAATACTTGAGTTTAGATGCTAACAAGGATGATCGCAATGATATCATCCAAATTTGGAATAAGAATGGTACTGCCATTGCTTCTCCAAAGATAAATCAGGGGAACGGCAACTTTTCCTGGGGTGGAGATTATGAAATTGGTGGATTCGATGCTAATCAAAAATACTTGAGTTTAGATGCTAACAAGGATGGTCTCAATGATATCATCCAAATTTGGAATAAGAATGGTACTGCCATTGCTTCTCCAAAGATAAATCAGGGGAACGGCAACTTTTCCTGGGGTGGAGATTATGAAATTGGTGCATTCAGTGCTGATCAAAAATACTTGATTTTAGATGCTAACGATGATGGTCGCAATGATATCATCCAAATTTATAATACTAATGGTACAACCAAGGTTTCTCCCAAGATAAATCAGGGGAACGGTAACTTTTCCTGGTTTGGAGATTATGAAATTGGTCCATTCAGTGCTGACGAAAAATACTTGAGTTTAGATGCTGACAATGATAAAAAAAACGATATCATCAAAATTTGGAATAATAATGGTGGTGCTAATGTAGATGTCTACTCAGTTAAATATGGTTATGGCAATGACATCCTAACCGGAGGAATAGGAAAAGATACTCTAACTGGAGGACTAGGAGCAGACCGTTTTGACTACCGTAACTTAGCTGATTCCGTTTTCAATACCTTTGATGTGATTACTGACTTCAACGCTAACGCTGGTAATGATTTATTCCTTGTTTCCACTGCACGCTCGGTATTCAATAGTAAGGTGGAATCTGTAGCAACACTTGATACAATCGGAATTTCAGCCAAGTTAACCAACACTACTTTTATAGCTAACTCTGCTGCTCAATTCACCCTTGGTACTACTAATCGTACCTTTGTGGCTATTAATGATGGTATGGCTGGTTTCAATCCTGATACCGATGCCATCATTGAAGTGACAGGATTAACAGGTACTTTGACACGCGATAACTTTACCACTACCTTAGTGTAGCTTCTGGAATCAATGAGCTAAACTAGATTGTAGAGATGTTTCATGAAACGTCTCTACATCAGCCTTGTCATTGATGCGATATCATCACGATTCAATTATTAATAACGGCACATCATAAAATTTAAACTTTTCATCTACCGTAATTATGGTTAACCGTTCCACCAAAGCCTGAGCAATTAACATTCTATCAAAAGGATCTTTGTGATACATTGGCAAATCAGCAACCTTTATTCCATGTACCAACTTCATCTCTAAAACCTCTAAGCGACTAAAGCGCAAAGCCTCCTCTAAATTACTAGGAGCTATTAACTTTCCTAAAGACTGTTTAATAGAAATTTCCCAAGCACTAATAGCACTAACAAAAATTAAATTCTCAGGATTAGTAATTACTTCTCGTACCTGAGTTGATAACTTAGAATCATTTTCTAAAAACCATAATAGGATATGAGTATCTAACAAAAACCTCATTATTCTTCCCCATAAAAAGCAGCAATCACTTCTTCTGAAGTATCATCAAAATCATCAGCAATCTTCACCTGTCCTTGCCAAAAACCCGCAATTCTTGGCTCTAAAATACCTTGGTTACTCATTTGATTTAAACCCACTTTTTCCACTGTAATATTTTCTGGAGAAATAGGTAAAACTTTCGCCCAAGGAACGCCTTGACGAGTTAAGGTAATTTCCATATTATTTTGGATATCTGATAATAATTCAAGTAAATTATCAGACAAGTAAGCAATATCAAAAGTTTTTTCTGACATTATTATTCATTTCCTACTCACTACAAATAGTATAGCAAAATTCAGAAATCATCAATAAACATTTAAAATTCAATATTAATAGTATCAGAAAACCAATCATCATCAATTAACTGTTCTAAAGTATAAGGACATTGAACAGGAAAAATGTTTTTCTTTAATCCTGTTTTTGCTATCACATACTTAATAGCTTTTTGATAATTATTTTCTTTTTCTTCATTTAGGTGTTTTCTTAAATTCGTAGTCATATCTGTTTCTAACTCACTACGAAAATTAACAATTTCCGCCGCCCAATGACGACGATTTATGCTTTCTGCTTCCCAATATTCAATTAATAATAAATGAATGATAATTTGTCTTAAATAACTTTCTCCACTGCGTTTAGTATCTCTAACCAAATTTTCTAAAACCTCACTTAAACTATCTAAATCTATATCATTTAATTGATTATTTTTTATTTGTTCCAAAGTCATTTCATACCAGGCTAAATAGTCTGATTTATATAAATTTTTTAAGTTTATTAAGCTATTTGTGCTTAAAGTTTGCATATTTTTACCTCAAAAAATAATATAATTTCATTATACTCCATAAAAATCCTCATCCAGAATTTCCTCAACCCCAAGAGGACAATTTATAGGATACTCACTCGACAGATTAAAAATTGACAATAAAAACCCAATTATTGAAATCCCTTAGATTATAGCAAATCGCCGAAAGTATTGCAAGCTCGTTAATAAATAAAAATAATTCTTAATTAATTATAGCGGTTATCTTTCGGATGCAATACAATGTAGGGCGAGGAAACCCCGCCCCTACATTGCGCGAAATATAATTTTATCCAACACCAAAAATCAATAATTGGAAATTCTTACTCTGGAGAGACTCTGCGCCTCTGCGTGAGGTAAAATTGTACTCGTGACATTCGTAAATTTCCAATCAAAGGTGTATTTTATGCGGTTACGCTCAATGCAGTTAATTTTTATAGCAGGACTAATGGGGTTACTTTCCTGGATATGGACACCCACAGCCTTAGCATTAACACAGATTAAACTATCTAATATTTCCTACCACGAATGTCCATCAGAACTCACAAGCGGAGTAGTGGGTAGTAGCGGTTCAAATTCTGCTAGTTGCTTTATAGTTACAGGTAAAGCGGAAAATGGCACTCGTAAAACTGTCTATGATGCGGATATTTTTGGGCGCATATATGATGCTAACGGTGATTCAACCTTACAAAATCGGACCCGTCTGGGTTTAATTGCCGAAGTTCCTCCCGGAGTTAGTGATTTTGAATTTAGAATCACTGTCCCCAGTAATCAACCTTTACCATTACAACTTAAACAATTTAAAGCTGCTGGATTTAGCGGACAAGTGAGAAGATAAGAGTGTAGAGACGTTCCTGGGAACGTCCTTACATTGAAAATCGTAATTTGGGGCTTAAAACCCTTGTACCAAGGTAGCGCGAGCTAAACTATCTAAAACACCACCAACTATGTTCAATGCCAAAAATGCCAGGATAGGGGAGAAATCCATGCCACCCAAGGGGGGAATTATGGAACGAAATAGATTGAGGTAGGGATCACTAATTTGGCTTAGAGCCGCAAATGGTTGACTCGACCAGTCAACAGTAGGAAACCAAGTCAACAAGACTCGAATAATCAGCAAATAGCTGTAAAGGGAGACAAAGGTGGCTAGGGTTGTAATTAGTAAATTCATGGGTAACTTTCCTGTTAAATGTCAAACATAGATTCATGATTGATTTTAATTTAGCTCACGTCGCATTGTGTAGCCAATCAATATAACTAAGGGAAAGCTTAAGAATGCTCATTAACTTCCTGGGATGAGTTGCTGTTGACATTACCTAATTGCTTCCGCACATCATCAATTGTGGCATTAAGTTGGGCAATTTTATCTTCGAGCGATCGCCTGGTTGCTTCTATTTCCAAACTTTCATGAGCAGAAGCTCTCATTTGCCGTTTTTTAGCCCCTGTCTGGCTATCATTGTCCCCAGCAGTTAAACCGTCATTTTCTTCATCTGCAAATTTAGCATCTAAGCGCGAAGTAATCACTGCCCCTAAAACACCACCAACTACACCCCCAATCAATGAACCCAGTAGCAAACCACTAGCAAAACCATCTTGTTGACTCATATTTTTTACCGTCTTCTCGAAAATAAGCAACTTTGACAATACTTTAGCTATTTTCCGGCCTTAACGGCATCCTAGCTCAAGTCCCAAAAATGCGATCGCCCGCATCACCCAACCCTGGTACAATATACCCATGATCATCAAGCGTTTCATCAATAGTAGCGGTGTAAACGATTAAGCCAGGATAGACAGCAGCCAATTTTTTTAACGCTGGGGGAGCAACAACTACAGATATAATCCGAATTAACGCCGGATCAACACCTCTTTGGCTCAATTCCGCCATTACTGCCATTATAGAGCCTCCAGTAGCCAACATCGGCTCAGTAATTAACACCCGCGTTTCGGGGGCAAATCTTTCAGGTAATTTATTTAAATAACAACTAGGCTCTAAAGTTTCTTCATTTCGCACCAAGCCAACATGGTAAATTGATGCCAAAGGCAGTACACCCTGCGCTCCCTCCAACAAGCCTAAACCAGCCCGTAAAATCGGCACAACAGCCACAGGTATGTGAGGATTAATAAAAGTTGCTGAACAGGTAGTCAGAGGCGTTTGCACCGTTGTTTCTTGAGTCAGCAACCACTCCCTAGCAGCCTCGTAAGTTAGCCACCTACCCAACTCAGTCATAGCAGAACGAAATAATACAGATGGCGTAGCTACATCACGAGCAACTCCCAACCAGTGCTGAATTAAAGGATGAGGTGGAACATAAACACGGAGTTGTTGCGTCATAGCTAGAAAAGGGCGACTGGATAATTGTCTTTTTACTGGAACATCATAGCAGAATTCACCGAATCAGGAGTCAGGAGTCAGGAGTCAGGAGTCAGGAGTCAGGAGTCAGGAAGAAGAAAGGAGAAAGGAGAAAGAAGAAGGTAGGGGCGCAGGGTCTGCGCCCAGGAAGAAGTCAGGAGTAAATAGGGGTTGCTGATAGTTAGCCATATAAACCGAAAACCTAGATATATTAAGAGTTTCCGGGTTAAAAAAGTGAATTATGTGCAAGCCCTAAATATATTTATCCCACATTCCGCACCCCAAAATGTTACAGAGGGAAATTACGGAGATGAAAATCAAAGGGAGCATCAAAACAAACAGATAAAGTGAAAAAAGGCATTTGAGAAACAGTAAATCACCAAAAATGTCATCAAAATCTAT